>CAYMNX010000701.1:0-10289 GCA_964391905.1 uncultured Rhizobiaceae bacterium | reverse complement strand
CAGTTCGAGACGGAAACCTTGCCGCTTGTCCGCCAAGCCGGGCTGCGCTGAGGCGAGGATCGAGAGCGTTGCCAGCGCGGGCCGATCGCGCCATGCTCCAATGCGAAGACCGCATCAAAGCGACGATCCGAGCGATGCCGGGACGACGTGGTGGAAGGAATGAAGGCTAATTCAAGCGATCGTGTCATCGATGCGCTGCTCAAATCGCAGCACCTCCTGCTCTACGAGATCATGAGGGCGTGCGGGCGCGTGCTGATAGGCGCGACCGGTTCCGGCGCCTATGGGACCATGTTTAGCGTCAAGGGCGAGCGACATGCCGAGCCATGAAGAGATGGTCGCAAGTGCGGCTGGCCTCGTCCCGTCCTTGCATGCCCGCGCCGCCGAGGCGGATCAACTCCGGCGCCTGCCTGATGCCAATGTAGCGGCGCTGCGCCAAGCGGGGCTGCTGAAAGTGCTACAGCCACGCCGCTACGGCGGCTGTCAGTTGACACTCAAAAGCCATATCGACACGGTCGCCGCGATCGCGCGCGGCTGTGGCTCGACCGCCTGGTGCATGGGCGTGATCCACGCGCATAGCTGGCTCATGGGCTCGTTTCCCGAGGCAGCGCAGGAGGAGACGTACGGCGCAAATCCCGACACGATCATCTCCGCCGTCATCGCGCCGCGCGGCAGGGCGCATCCCGTCGATGGCGGCTACATCCTGAACGGCTTCTGGCCGTTTGCCTCGGGATGCCAGCACGCTTCCTGGCTGCTGCTGGGCGCGCAGATCCTCGACCGCGCGGGCGCGACCGTCGACGAGGCCGATTTGCTGGTGCCGACCGCCGCGATCGCCATTCGCGACGATTGGCATGTCGCCGGTCTGCGGGGCACGGGCAGCTGCAGTGTCGTCGCCAAGGATGTATTCGTGCCGCGCCATCGCTATCTGTCGCTGCCGGGTATCATGGCTGGCAAGGCGCCGGATGCGGCAGCGCATGAAGGGTGCCTCTATAAAAGCGCTCCCGTGCCGGTGCTGGCGCTCGCGCTAACGCCGGCGGCGCTCGGCCTGGCCGAAGCGGCGCTGGACGCCTTCAGGGAGCGCCTGCCCGGGCGCGAGATCGCGTACACCAACCATATTCGTCAGGTCGAGAGCGCGACAACGCATCGGCAGGTGGCGGACGCCGCGACCAAGATTCATATTGCGCGGCTGCTGCTCCATCGCTGTGCCGCGGATATCGAGGCCGCGGCGGAGAGCGGCGCGATGATGGAATTTGCGATGCGCGCTCGCATCCGCATGGATTGCGCCGCGGCCGTGCGCCAATGCCTCGAAGCAGTCGAGACTCTGTACCTCGCTTGCGGCGGCTCAGGTCTCGCCGAGAGCAACCCGGTGCAGCGCGCATGGCGCGATCTCCACGCGGTCAATATGCACGGCGCCTTGGCGCTCGAGACCAACCAGGAGATGTATGGCCGCATCTTGCTCGGGCTCGAGCCCAACACGACGCTCATCTGAGGGTGCGCATCGGGACAGCCATCGCGGCACGACGCAAGATCACTCAGAATTTGCGTGAAGCAGCCAGAGCTGGGCCAGATCGCGCGTCGCATCCTTGGGGGAGAGGGCGTCGAAGCTTTCCTTCGCCTTCGCCTTTTGGCCGCTCAGCAGGTAAGCGATACCGAGATGGAGCTTCGCATCATCGGGGCTTTGCAAGCCGCCTTTCTTGATGCCCTTTTGGTACGCGTCGATCGCTTTGTCGTATTGACCATAGCTTGCATAGGCGTCGCCGAGCTTGACCCAGGCAAGGCCGTTGCTTGCCGCCCCCGCTTCGGTCGCGAGCTGCGGCAAGCTCTGCTGATCGTTGCTCGCCTGCCGGTTCGCCATATCGGCGAGGCGCTTTTCCCGCTCCGCGCCCGCACCTTTGCCGAGCGCGCCGGAAGCGGCGCCTTTGTCGAGAAAGGCCTTGGCATCACCCGGTAGACCCGCCAGCAAAGCGAGCTGCGCTGCCTCCATATAATCGTCGGCGGTCTTCATCGTGCCGGTCGCGACCTTCAGCCGATCGAGATCGAGATTGAGGCGATTGGGAAAGCCCGGCTTCTTTTGAATCGCGGCAATCAGGTCGGTCCAATATTGGGGCTTCGGATAGGTGAAGACGAGGGTTTCGAGCACATTGATACGTCCGGCTTCGTTCTTCTGCTGATACTCGCTGTTGAGCAGCATCAGCAGCAGGTTTTCTTCCGGCCGTTTGCCGGCCTTGTCATCGGCCTGCAGAATCTGGCGCACCGTCTTCGCTGCGTCGGCGAAGTCGTTTTGCAGATAATAGGCCTGGGCGAGAAGAAGGCGCGGCCCCTCGTCCGTGCCGCCGTCGCGGTAATAGCGGTTCGCGAAGGTCGCGACCTGCGGATAGTTTTTGAGCTGGTAGTTGATCTGCACCAGCGCCTGAATGCGGGTCAGCGCATCTTGCGGTGAAAGAATGCCGGTCGCCAGTACTGCTTCGAGCGCTTTCTCCGCGGTCGCATAATCGCCGCTGTTGAGCGCGATCGCGGCGCGGGTCCCTTCGATCACATAGTTCTCATAGGGCGTCTTGTCCGGAACCGCGTCGGCCGTGCGCAGCTTTTCCAACGCCTCCTTATACTTCTTCTGCTTGAGGAGCTGATCCGCCGCTTGGACGGGCTCGCCGATTTGCGGCCGCGCCGTCTGTTTCTGCTCGGCCGCTATCGCGGGCGGGAGAGGGCCAAGGTCGCTCGCCAGGGCGGCAAGAAAGACGAGCGGCGAAAAGGCGAGCGCGATCCGGGAAATTTTCATGGCGCGTCATTCCATATACTGCTCGTTACCGACGATGCCGATCTTCACGACGCCCAGCCTTTGCGCCTCGGCAAGAACCATGGCGACGAACGCGTATTTGACCAGCCGGTTGGGCGTGATGTGGATTTCGGGCTGCGGATTCTCTTGCGCAGCGGCATGCAAATAGTTTTCGAGCGCCGACCGGTCCGGCACCGCGGCGCCGTTCCAGGTCATGGTTCCGTCGAAATCGATGTCGAGATGGACGACTTCCGGTTGAACCGTCGTGGGCGGCGGATTGCCCTGCGGCATGTCGAGCTTCACCGCATGGGTCTGCACCGGGATCGTGACGATGAGCATGATGAGCAGGACCAGCATCACGTCGATGAGCGGCGTGGTGTTGATCTCGACCATGACCGCGTCATCGCCTTCGGGCTTGCCGAGATTGATCGCCATGTCTTTACTCCGTCGCGAGACCGCTGCCGCGATCGGGCTCGGTGATGAAAGCGACCTTGCCGATGCCGGCACGCTGGCAATCGAGGACGACGCGGCCGACGAATTCGTACCGTACGTCCTTGTCGGCGCGGATATGAACCTCGGGCTGCGGGTTGTCGGTCGCGCGTTGCTCGAGGCGCGCCAGCAGCACGTCGTAATCGGCGAGCTTCCCCTCGTTCCAATAGATGTTTCCGTCCTTGTCGACGGCGATGATGATGTTCTGAGGCTTGGTCTGGGTCGGCTGGTTGACTTCGCGCGGCAGGGAAACGGGGATCGTATGCGTCACCACGGGCACCGTGATGAGAAAGATGATCAGCAGCACCAGCATGATGTCGACGAGCGGCGTCGTGTTGATCGACGCCGTGAGCGCGTCTTCGTCCTCGGCCGGCCGCAATCCGATATTCGCGGCCATCTCAGGCGCTCCGCACCGCGGGCTTTGCAGGGGTTGCGCTGCGCGCCGTCCCGCCGATGAGGAGGGCGAGGAGATCGCCCGAGAAATGGCGCACCTGGTCCATCGCGACCTTGTTGCGCCGGACCATCCAGTTATAGGCCAGCACCGCCGGCACGGCGACGGCAAGCCCGATCGCCGTCATGATCAGCGCCTCGCCGACCGGCCCCGCGACCTTGTCGATGCTCGCCTGGCCGGCGATGCCGATCGCGGTCAGCGCGTGATAAATGCCCCAGACCGTGCCGAAGAGACCGACGAAAGGCGCGGTCGAGCCTACGGTCGCCAAGACGGCGAGCCCCGTCTGCAGCCGGTTGTTGATCGCGTCGACCGAGCGCTGCAGCGACATGGTGATCCAGCTCGGGCGGTCGATCTGATCGGTGAGCGTGCCCTCGTGATGCGCCGCGGCAGTAAGGCCATCCTCGACCAGCATGCGAAAGGCGCTCGCCTTGTCGAGAGCGTCGGCACCGGCGCGGAGGCTCGGCGCCGTCCAGAACGAGCGATTGGCGATGCGTGCCTGGCGCAAGAGCCGCATCTGCTCGATGAACTTGGTGATCATGACATACCAAGTACTCACCGACATGATGCCGAGGAGAATGATCGTGCCGCGCGCGATGAAATCGCCGCCCTGCCAGAGCGCAGTTAGGCTATATGGATTCGCGATGGTTTCCTGGCTGCTCTCGGCCGGAGCCGCTAATGGCGGCGAGGCCGCCGGAGGCGCGATGGGGGCGGCGGCCGGCGTGCCGGCGGCGGGCGGCGCCGCTTGATCCGGCTGCGTTTGCGCAGCGCTCGGCAAGGACAGGGCGGCGATAATGACAAGCTGGCAGAAGAAGAAGCGAGAGAGGAAACGCATGGTTATGATCCGCTCGATTGTGCGTGGACCCGAAAAGTGCCGGCGAGGGATGGATGCGCGCCGTGTCATCGCAGTTTCCAATTGATCGTTATGGTGTGCCACATTTGCTGCGGCTTGCCGTCGACGGTGCCGGGGACGAAGCGATAGCTCGTCTTCACGCCCTCGAGCGCCGCTTGATCGAGCCGATCGAAGCCGCTCGATTTCACGAGCTTTGAATCGATGACGCGCCCGTCGATATCAACCAGCACTTGAAGCACGACCGCACCTTGCTCGCCCAAGCGGCGCGACTGCGGCGGATATTCGGGCTCGTGGCTGTGCTGCGCATCGATCCGTGGCAGGACGTTCACCGGCGCGGTCACGGGCGGCGCCGGTGGCTTGACGGTCGTGACCGCGGTCGGCGCCGTGCTCTGCGGCGGCGGTGGCGGCCGCGCGATGTTGACCTCGGGCGGCGGCACGAAGAGCGTGGGCGGGGGCGGCGCTAATTGCGGCGGCGGTGGCGGAGGTTGCTCGACTTTTTCCGGCGGCGCCTGATCGATGATCTTCGTTTCAATAGGCGCGCGTGCGACCTCGACCGAGCGATGCGCGAGCGCCGTCACCAGCGCATAGATGATGCCGAGATGCAGCAGAACAACGATGCCGATTCCGATGAACCGGCTCGATGAATTTTGCGGCGGCCCATAGGCCATGGGTCTGTGTTCCATCATCGCGCCGCCATCCTCATCCGCTCCGTCCATTGGTTACGGCGCGATTGCCGGTCCGGTCGGCGTCGCGCTTGCACGTGTAGCCGCCAGCCTTGGTTTCGCCATAGCTTTCCTCGCCCTTGAACCAGTAGCGTTTCGACGGCACGTCGAGCCACACCACGGCGTCATTGCCACAATACTGTAGCGCATCGCTCTCGCTGTCGAAGAGGTCGAGCGGCTCCGATGCAACGGCAATGCGCTCCAGGGGCAGGAGCGCGGCCGCCATGAGGCAGAATGCAAGGGCGGGCTTCATCATGAATTCGCCGCGCCGAAGAATTTGCGGATGCCGAGGAAAAAGGTGCGACGCGGACCGAATTGCGGTCCGGCGACGCCGATGCCCGCCTGCGAGCGGATCAGGTAGGTCTCGTCGAAGGCATTGATGAGATCGGCGCGGATCTCGATGGGGCCGCCTGGGACGTCCTCGAACCGGTGCGATACGCCGAAATTCACCTGCTCATAGGATGGCACGGTGCCGTCGTTGAAGACGCCCGGCGCTGCATCGTCCCGCGTCGTGCGCACGCCCGTGCCGGCGATGATATCGACGCTGAAGCGCGTGTCTTGCCACAGATAGGAAACGCCGGCCGAAGCCGTCATCAACTGGCTGTGGTCGGTGTTGACGAGATGCGTGTTGGAATAATCGAGCGTCGCCTGGTCGAACAGGAATTGCGCCGAGCTGACCCCTTCGGCCTTCTGCTCGGCGATGGCGAGGTTGCCGTAATAAGAGAAGGGGCCGTGGTCGTAGGTGGTCGTCAATTCGACGCCCTTGTTGAACCCGACGTGATAGTTGAAGGGCGTCAGGATCACGGGCGCGCCGAATTGGCCTTCGTCGAGCAGGTTGCGCGCATATTTGTAGTAGACGTCGAGACCGACCTTGAGCCCCGGCAGCACTTCTTGCGTCACGCCGACATCGAAATACTGCGCGCGCTCGGCTTTGACCGGCGTGCTGGTGGTGATGGCCGGTGCGCCGGTCGTCCCGGCAAACTTGTTGGTCGATGCGAACGACACGAGATCGAAAGGCGGCGGCGTGAAGTAGTTCGCATAGCCGGCATGGAAGGTGGTGCCCTCCAGCGGCTTCCATACGACGTTGAGACGCGGGCTGATCTGATTTTCCATCGTCGAGGTGTTCACGACATCGAACCGTCCGCCGAAATTGACCGTGAGATCGGGGAGAAGCTTCCATTCGTCCTGAACGAAGGCGCTGTAGGTCCAGCCGGTCTTGGCGTGATTGTCGATGATCGAAAACGGCGTGCTCGAGCTCGGCGCGCCGCCCGCATCGACCGGAAGCACGAAGGAGGTCGTATCGGCGCTGCTGCGCTCGGCGGTCATCACGACGCCGCCGCGCAAGGTGTGGGCGGTGGTGAGGCGGTAGCTTCCCTCGGCCTGCAAGCCGTTGGTGAAGTCCTGGCGCAGCGCGTATTGCGAAATGCCGTTGAAGGCAAGATCGCCGAGAACATCCGGCGAGAAGCGCAGGGTGCTGTATTTGGTGAAGGCCGATATCTGGTAGTCGAAATTCTGCTCGGTATGCAGATAAGAGACGATGCCGAAATGCGAGTTCTCGATCTGCGTTTCCCTGAGCGCGCTCGAATCGAAGTTCGACTGGCCGCCGATCGTGCCGTCGAAGGTGTTGAAGAGGGGCGAGGTGTCCTGCAATCCCGGCTGATTGGGGATCTGGAACCAGCCGTAGAAGCTCCCCGCCATCACGCTGACCTTGCTCGACGGATCGATGATCTTCTCGACATAGCCGAAGCCGTGTTCTTGATTGGTTTCGTCGTGGATGGCGTTGTAGCCCGGCGTCGGTGAATTGATGCCACGTTGGTTGTGCATGAAATCGCCGGAGAGAAAATAGTTGAACCCGCCGATATTGCCGCCGGCTTCGACGCTGGGCTGCAAGGTTTCATTGCTGCCGCCATACATCCCGATCGAGCCGCCGTTCTGGAAGACGCCGCTCTTCGTCTGGATGTCGACGATGCCCGAGGTCCTGAGGCCGTATTGCGCCGGCAGGGCCCCGGTGATGAGGCTCATCGAATCGACGAATCGCGGGCTCAATCCTTGACCGAAGAAGCTCAAGCCTTCGGGAATGATGACGCCGTTGATGCGGTATTGGACGTTCAAATGCTCATTGCGGATGTGGAAAGCGCCGTTGGCGAGGTTGTCCTGGGCGACGCCCGGTGCCTGGAGCAACACCTGGTTGAGCCCCGCGTTGTTGCCTTGCGGCAGATTCTCGATCGCGTCGCGCGAGAAATTAAAGGAGGTGGCGCCGACCGACGGCTCGATATTGTTGCGCGCCGCGTTAAGGCGCTCGGCCTGAACCGTGATCTCCTCGCTCGGTTGCGGCGTTTCCGGTGGCGGGGTTGTTTGCGCGGCGCTCCGATGGGCAAAACCGCCGGCGAGAGCAAGGGCAAACAAGCTCGCGGTAACGACGCGCCCGGCCTGCCCGAGGGCCGCTGCGCGCTTTGGCAAGACATAACACATGAGATGCTCCTTTTGAAAATCTTTCCCGCATCGCTATGCCAGCGGCATCGCGATGCCCTCGTCGGTAAATCGATTTCAAACGGCGGGTGGAGCGCGGGTTTGGAAGAGGCTGAACGGCGCCGGCGCGATTGCAAGGTCGGCGATCTCGCGGATCGATGTAATCGCGGCTGGCGGAGGCGGCGGCAGCCGAACCGGATCGGGCAGGGCGGCCGTCGAGAGCAGGGCGATGCTCTCGCAGATGGCGCAAGCATCTTCGGCAATACCGGCGAGGCCGCCGGATGGGTTCTGACCCGAGGGGACCGGCGCGCTGACGGCGGTTACGCCGTGGCCTTGAACGACGGCGTGGCCCAGGGGACCGTAGACGTCTTGCGGATGAACATGCCCGAAGGAAAGCGCGAGTTGCAGCCAAACGGCGAGGAGTGCGAAACGCGCACCCCAATCCCGAAGAGCCAGTCGCTGCAGCATTTCCGCGTTCTCGCGCTCACATCCATCGCGTCCGCGATGAGCACCTTGCGATATAACATGGGGTGGAGATACCGTCCAGATGTGGCGCATACCGTAGCCGGCCCGGATCGCTTGCTTCGTATCGGGGCTCGACCATAGGGTGGCGCTTTAGACAGCAACGGTGATCGCGAAGGCATTGACCGACACGCCGAAGACGATCGGCATTTTGACGAGCGGTGGCGATTGCGCCGGTCTCAATGCGGTTATTCGCGCGGTCGTCTCGCGCGCGATCCAAGGCTATGGCTGGCGCGTCTACGGCATCCGTCAAGGCACCCTGGGGCTGCTGAAGCGCCCGGTTGATGCCGAGGCGCTCGACCTCCGCGTCACCAGCAACATCCTGCGCTTGGGCGGAACCATCCTCGGCACGACGAACAAGGGCGATCCTTTCGCCTTTCCCATGGCCGACGGCTCGCTTAAGGATCGCTCGGACGAACTCATCGAAGGGGTCAATCAGCTCGGGCTTGACGCGCTGATCGGCGTCGGCGGCGACGGCAGCCTCATGATTCTGCGGCGCCTCGCGCAGCAGGGCGGCCTCAATTTCATCGGCATTCCCAAGACCATCGACAATGATGTGGGCGCGACCGAGACCTCGATCGGCTACGACACGGCGGTCTCGGTCGCAACCGAGGCACTCGACCGCTTGCAGCCGACGGCGACGAGCCATGATCGGGTGATGATCCTCGAAGTGATGGGGCGCGATGCGGGACATATCGCCCTCGCCGCCGGAATCGCCGGCGGCGCCGACATCATTCTGATCCCCGAGATTCCCTACCGCATGGAGGTCGTTGCCGGGCATATCGACGCGCTGCGGCGGAGCGGGCGGAATTTCGCTTTGGTGGTCGTCGCCGAGGCGGTCGGCGATCTCACCGGACAGGCCATCAAGCAGCAGCAATCGGGGGGCGCCCTGACCTATGGCGGCGTCGGCCACATCCTCGGCCGCGCGATCGCCGAGCTGACGGGTGCCGAAACCCGGGTCACGGTTCTGGGGCATGTACAGCGCGGCGGCCGGCCGGACTGGGACGACCGGATTCTTGGTTCGGCTTTCGGCGTCCACGCTGTCGATCTCATCGCCGCCGGCCGGTTCGATCGCATGCTCGCCTGGCAAAACCGGCGCGTCGTCGATGTGCCGCTCGCCGATGCCATCGCTAGGCCGCAGCTGGTCGATCTCGATGGCTCGCTGGTGCGCACCGCGCGGGGGCTCGGCATCTGCCTCGGCGATTGCTGAAATTCATCGACGCTGCCGGCGCGGCAGATGGCGCCGCACCGCGATATGGCCCCGGTTTCAACTTTATTGATTGGAACCGCGCCGCCCGGCGGTCGCACTTGACCGTGAAGCGGCTCCGGTGGCACCCTTAACAGCGCCTTCGATCGGCTCGCCGATCTCGAGGCGGAACCAAGCGATAGTTCAGCAAGTTTAGATGTTAGTTCGCCCAGATGCGCCGATAGCCGGAGCGCGAGGGGCGGCCTCCATTCGTCGCCCCGGGATGTTCCTCGCGTTCCGATCGACCCCGTCGGCGCAGCGGGGCGTGGCGGGGCGACAGTTCGATCGATCTCGCTGCCATGGAGGATGCGAATGGCCTATCTCGATATCAGTCCCATGATGGTCGCCCTGCGCACGATGCCGGAGGAATTCGAAATGAGAGACGACTGGCTGTGGCACACTCCCAGCCGGCATAGCTTCAAATTCGACTCCAAGGGCCGGCTGCAGGTCCGCGCCGAGTGCAATTGCTCGATCCTCGCGGTGAAAGCGGAGCAAGAGCAGGCGTTGTGGGGCTGTATCCAGGAGTGGCGCGACAATTACTGGCGCGCGGTCCAGATCAATCGGGAATTCGCGTCGCATTTCCGCCCGCGGTCGGCGGTTCGCCGCGTGCTCATCGATCTGACGACGCGCTTCCTGCGCCGCCTGCTGCGGCAGACGCATTCGGCCTATCCCGGTCACCACGGCGTCGTGCTGCCGGCCGAGTAATATCGTGGAGCTCCTTTGACGTGGCGATAGAGCGTCGAGCGCGTCGCCACGTCGCAAGGGAGCCC
>CAYMNX010000700.1:0-11601 GCA_964391905.1 uncultured Rhizobiaceae bacterium | reverse complement strand
CGACCCAACGGCCCGGCCTGCGTCGCGACGGCGCATCCGGCGATGAGATCAGCTCAGCGAAGGTAAACGCTTGATATGAAGACGCGCTTTGTCGTCGTTCTCCTTTTCATGCCGCTGTTGATCGCTGGCCGGTTGGCGATGGCTCAGACATATGAGGGCGCATCGCCCGGCCAGCTGATCGGGGTGCCGGTTTATGATCCTGAGGCGAAGCGCTATTTCGCGCTTGAGCACGCGCAGTTGGAGCCGCAATACATGACTATGTGGGATCATGTGGCCGAACAGGCGCACGCACAGACCTATAAGGGCGTTCACGGACGGCTGGCGATCGTCGATTCGCCGCAAATCCATTCGTTTTTGTTGCGCACCTTCCGTCCCAATCAATATCAATATATCTGGATCGGCCTGCGTTATCTCTGCAAGGCACGGAAGCTCGAATGGTCAGACGGGAAGGTCATGTCGCCGGGTTCCTTCCAAGCCTGGGACAAGCAATGGAACCAGGACGTTTATACATGCAGCGATAAGAATAATCCGAATGACTGGGCGCCGGTCGCCTATACGCCCGAGATGCATAGCTGGATCGTCAAGGGCAACCACAAGGGTTATCCCTGGTATTTCATTGAATTCCCGACCGGGCAGCCGTAAACGAACGTGTGCGATACCGGCGTCCCTCGGCCGCTTATTTTCGCGATTGCAACCACAGCTGTAGGACGACCAGATCCCACGCCACGGTCTCGTGACCTGAGAGATTGCCACTCCGTGCCGAACTGATCAGCGCATCGAGAAACGCAGCGCGAAAATAACCCTGCACCTTCAAACCCGTCAGACTGTCGCAGACCAGGTCGCGCAAAGGGGGATGCGCATTCATGAAGGCGGTGTAGGGAAGGCCGAAGCCGTGCTTCTGCTTGTGGATGATTTCATCCGGCAAAAAGCCGGTCAGCGCATCCTTATAAAATCGGCGAAGCTGTCCGCCTTCCATCAAAAGCATCTCAGGCAAGCTTGCCGAGAACTCGGCAAGATCGTCGTCGAGAAACGGAAAGCGCGTCCGCACGCCGGCGAGCTCGCACATCCGCACCACTTTGCGCAAATCCGTGTCAGCCAGCGTTATGCGCAGATCGAGGGCCATCATCCTTTGCACTTTGCTCGCATCTTGCGGTGCATTGTAGATCTCTTCGGCCAGGGCAAGCGGCGCGTCGAGATCAATCTCGGCCAAAGCTTCGGCTGTCAGAATGGCAGTCGGCGTGACGGTCGTGAATAGATTTTCGGCCATACGATCGGCGGCTGATCGCTTCGCGCGGGCGATGTAGCGTGCCACCTTTCCCAGCGGCCCGGCCCGCTTTGCCCCCGGTAAGCCCGCCAGCGGCTCGAGCATCAATTTTCTCACGAAAGCCGGCAGCTTCCGGTAGTGATCGAAAACCGCGTCATCGGCGTAGCGCTTGTTGCCGGCAAACAGCTCATCGCCCCCATCCCCCGCCAGCATCATCTCAACGCCGGCTCGCTTGGCGAGGAGCGCGCAATGATAGGCGGGGATAAAGGATGAATTGCCAAAAGGCTCGTCATAGATCTGCGCCGCTTTGAGCATGACGTCGATCACGTCTTGCGGCTGGAGATAGTAGATCTCATGCTGTGTGGCGAAGCGCTCGGCAGCAATCTCGGCGTAGCGAGCCTCATCGAATCCTTCAACCGGGAAGCCGATGGTGAAGGTTTTGAGCTTGCCGGGTATCAGGCCTGCGGCTAGGCCGACGACCGTGCTGCTATCGAGCCCGCCGCTCAAGAAGGCCCCGACATGCGTGCTGTCTTCGCCGCCGAGGCAGCTGCCGACCCCTTTTCGCAGCCGCGCTTTTAAATCGCTCATTGCGGCGGTTTTCTCGATCACCGCCCGCGCGCGATAAGGCATTTGCCAATAGCGCGCGATCGTCATGCGTCCATTTTCACAAAGAAGGCGCTCGCCCGGTGCAAGCTTCTTCTGCTCGCGGTAGATGGTCGCCGGCGCCGGGATGCGATCGACGAAATAGAGGTAATCGAAGATCGATTGAACCGAGATCGTTGCCCCGACTGCGGGATGCGCCCGAATTGCGTCGGTGGTCGTGCCAAAGACGATGAGATCAGGCGTCGGCTGGGCGTAACACAAAGTCTGCACGCCGAAGCGGTCGATCGCGCAGAAGAGCCGCGCCGCCGTTCGGTCGATAATCGCAATGGTGAAGCTGCCACGCAGGAGTTCGAGAAGAGCCGTCCCCTTCTTTCGGTAAGCTGCGAGCAAGGCACTGGCCTGCCCGCTCGCTTGGGCAATCGCCGTCAAGGCCGGGTCCCGCCATTCCGGATAACCTTCCAGAGCCGCAATGATATTCGCCTCTTCAGCGAAAGATCCTGTGACCGGATGGCTACGCAAGGCCAATCCGAAATCGGCGCTCGAGGCCGCATGGCGTTCGATCTGCCCATAGTGGGGCAGAGTCCGCGCCATTTGATCAAGGGTTGTGGGATCGGCCTTTGCCGAGAGGCCGAACCAACCGCAAAGTCCGCTCATCTTCTTTATCCTTGTGCGGCTTGGTCAAACGCCAGTTGACGAATTAGCCGATGCGGCCGCGGACTGTGGTACCTCCGCGGTCTCGGGGGGCTTACGGCGGCGCGCCATGCGCAGCTCATGGAAGCGCTTCATCAATGGCCAGCGGTAGAAGTTGATATGATACATCGTGCGTGCTTTGTCGGTCAGCCGCATATGCCATTCCTTGAGCGGGCCATAGAACTCCACTCGGCGGATGCCATGCGTGTCGACAAGCTCGGCAAAGGCGTCGATGCGCATCAAATGCGCGGTGGAAAGGCCCTGAATGGTTTCGTCGCACGCGGTTTTGAGAATGATAAGGAGTTCGCCGCGGCGGATGCACAAATCCGATGCAACGAGCCGGTCGTTAAAAAAATAGCGATAGACGAGGCCCTCGCCCCGGGCGGCGAGATCACGCATGAGCTTCAGATAAAATCGCCCTTGCGGCTCATCCATGCGAACCGCGGAGTCGATCTCCGCCTTCCAGCTGGCGCATTCAAGGCGGCTGTAATCATGGACTGCTTGGTCCATCGCGGCCGGCTGGGTCAGGAATTCGAGCCGCGCCGTGATGCCATCGCGGCCGAGTCGATTTTTTTGCCTCGTGACATTGTGACGAAAATTCTTGCTCCGCCCTTGCATGTATTCAGCAAAAGAATCGGGAAAGTCGAGCCGCGCCGTGGTGATGTAGTCGAGCGTCGAAAGCCGCGATGATGATTGGGGTTGGGCGAATATATCGGGGTCTTGTTGTGTCAGACTGATCATTCCACATTGCGAGGAGAGCTTTGCGGCAAGCGTGCCGAGCAGGCGGTCTAAATCGGCAGAGGACCGCGAGAGCCAGAATCCGATTGGCGCATTCGGCGATTGCAGGGTTTGCCAGGAAAACCGGCTGATCCGCTGCAAAATCGCCATCGCATTGGATGTCTCGCGATCGGAATGAATCGCGACAACCGCTTCATCCGTTGCGAATTCGTCGAGAGTATTGGCGACGAAACAGGAATCGAGCAGAGGCGAATTCGAAATAGACCGGTTGAGGTCTTGCCATTGCTCCGCAAATTGCGCAAATCGACTGGCCGGCTGAAGCATCCAAGACATGGCGAGGATTTATCTCTCTGATATTATTATGCTGCGGCGTCGCGCACGCGCTCGATTATTGTGGTGATCTCGTCGTCGTCGAGATCCTGATGACAGGCGAGCTGGACGCAATGGCGTGAGTGGCGTGCCGTCACCGGACAGATGTCCGGATTCATTTGCGGCCAGAGAAACTGACCGAAACGCTGCATCGGCACGGCACGGTCTTCGAGGCCAGGGAAGATCTCGGGCAGACGATCGACCCAGAGCGGGAACATATAAGGGACCACCCCATCCCGCAAAGTCGGGAAGACCGGCCGGCAACCGTCTATGGTAGAAAATTCGCGCGCCAGCCGCGCATAGTTGCGCCGCCGGCGCTCGACGATGCGGCGCCGCGAGACGGCGCGGCAGAGGAGGCGCGATGCGGCGGTGGCGCGAATACCGATCCAGGCAGGATCGAAACCGCCCGTCTGGCCGGAGCGTTCGAGCGCGGGATTGTCGCGCATCTGGCGCGTAGCGGGGGCCGCCGACCGCGACACCTGCCTGGCGCGCTGTGCCCCGGCAATGACCGGCCTCAATCCAGCGAGCCGACCATAGCCAACCGCCTCTTCGACGAGGTTGAATGCTAGCCTTGCACTCGCGGCGAGGTTTTGCGAGCGAAGTGCGACGCTCTCGCGATTCTCCATATCCTTGCCGACAATGAGACACCCGCCGTCGCGGACAGGGAAGAACTTGACGAGGCTCGCCACGGCCAAATGGCCGAAGCTTCCGAGCGGCCGTCCATCCTGCGCGCCGAAGAAACTATGGGCGCAGTCCTCGATGAAACAAAGGCCGTTGCGGTCGCAGAAACGGCGTAGCCCATCCAGGTCTTGGGGAAAGCCGAAATAGTTAACCGCGATGAAGGCCCGCGTCTCGCGATCGAGCTTCTTGGCAACGTCGTCGAGATCGACGGAGAGATCCTCGCGCAAGGCATAAAACACCGGTTGGGCGCCGCGCTGAACGATCGGCTCGATCATGACGATGCAGTGATAGGCCGGGACAAGGACCTTCTGACCGGGGCCAACACCGGCAAGCGCAAGCGCATGGGCGATCGCGATGCGTCCCGCGGTAACGAAGGCGACGCGCCCTTGGTCGATCACCGCCGGAGCGCCGCTCTGGCTTCCGGGCAAGCCAAAAGCGCCCCAGGACAGGATCGGCTGAACCGGGATATCCGGGCGCGGAACGAGACGCCCCAGCCCCTGCGCGTCTGCCGAGCCGTCGAAAGTGGTGAGGGAACGCATCCAGCCGTGATCGGCACGACGACCGTGGCTCCCAGCGCTTAAGACCATGTTTACCTATATTGATGCGACTATAGATGCGACGCGCGTTCCAATTTAACACGGCGGAGCTTATAAACCTATTCTCGCTACTTTATGAATGATCGCATGCTGTCGTTATTGCACTGAGGCCAATCCGTGAACACGTTTGAAGAGATCAAGACCGTGCTGGGTCGCACCCTGCAGCTTGGTGATAAAGCCGCAAAGCTCGAAGCGACGACCGGCCTGTTCGGCAACATACCGGAATTCGACTCGATGGCCGTCGTTACGGTCGTCGCCGCTCTGGAAGAGCATTTCGGCGTCGTTATTGATGACGAGGATATTACAGCGGATGTGTTCGAGACCGTCGGCAGCCTTTCGCGTTTCGTTGAAAGAAAACTCGCCGGCTGATGCTAGCCGAGGCGCAACCGGCGCTCCGGCCGGTTTTTCTCGACGGCCCGTCCGGCCGGTTGTTCGCCATTCATCGCGCCGCTGCGGCGATGGAGGGGCGACGTCGCGCCGCGCTCTTCGTCCCGCCTTTCGCCGAGGAGATGAACCGCTCGCGCCGCATGGCGGCATTGCAAGCCCGCGATTTTGCCGTCGCCGGTATAGATACGCTGCTGCTCGACCTTTTCGGGACGGGCGATAGCGAGGGCGATTTCCGCGACGCCAATCTGTCGCGATGGCTTGACGACATCATGGCCGCATCGGATTGGCTCGCGGCACAGGGCTGCACATCGATCATCCTATGGGGCTTGCGGCTCGGCGCGTTGCTCGCGGTCGCGGCGTCTACGCGTCACCCCGAGCGATTCAAGCGGCTGTTGCTGTGGCAACCCGTTATTGACGGAAGAACACTGCTCACGCAGTTCTTGCGCATCCGGGTCGCCGCGTCGATGGCCGACGGTAAGAGCGAGAAGACCGACGAACTGCGCACGCGCCTCGCCGCGGGCGAGCCGGTCGAAGTCGCCGGCTACGAAATCTCGCCCGTTTTGGCGCGAGAGCTCGATGGGATGCGGCTCGGTGGCCTGACCTTGCCAGCCGGCGCAGAGATCGATTGGCTCGAGGTCGGAGCGGAAGCGGGACCAGGGCTTCTGCCAACGAGCCAGCGTGTCGTCGAAAGCTGGCGTGCGGCGGGCATTGCCGTCGCGAGCGCGACCATTGCGGGCGATCCGTTCTGGACACTTCAGGAAACGACGATTGCGCCCGGGCTCATCGCCGCGACCACCGGGGCTCTGATGCGATGAGCCAGGCGGGCATGGAAACACCGCTCACCTTTGCGTGCGAGGGCGCGACGCTTCTCGGTGTGATCCACGCGCCGGCCGCAGAGCCGTCTTCCGGCATGGTGATCGTGGTCGGCGGGCCGCAATACCGCACCGGAAGCCATCGCCAGTTCTTGTTGCTTGCGCGCGAGCTCGCGGCGCGGGGAATAGCGGTGCTGCGCTTCGATTGCCGCGGCATGGGCGACAGCGACGGTGATTTTCCGGGTTTCGAGCATATCGCACCCGATGTCGCCGCTGCGATCGACGTCCTGATGGCGCGGTTTCCGTCCCTGCGCAGGGTCGCGCTCTGGGGACTGTGCGATGCGACCCTCGCGATCGCCGAACACGCAGCATGCGATCCGCGGGTCGGCGGCGTTGTCCTGCTCAACCCCTGGGTGCGCAGCGAAGCGGGCTTGGCCCGAGCGCAGCTCAAGCATTACTACCTCGCGCGGCTGATGCAGCCGGATTTTCTGCGCAAGGTGCTGAGCGGCAAGTTCAATCCGATTGAATCGGGGCGTGCACTGCTCGGCAATATTGCGCGCGTCCTCAGCGTCCGCGGCTCGAGCGCAGATGCTGCGCCGGAGAGCGGCGCCAATCCGCTGGCGGCGCGCTTGTCGCGCGCGCTGCAAAGGTTCAGAGGGCCGGTCCTCCTTATTTTGAGCGGCCGTGATCTCACCGCAAAGGAATTCATCGACGCGGCAAGCGCCTCCAGCTCTTGGCGGCGGTTGCTGGGCGAGACGCGTCTGACGCGATGCGATCTCGCGCCCGCCGATCACACTTTCTCGCGCCGCGAATGGCGCGATCAGGTCGCGGCTTGGACCGTTCAATGGGTCGAGGGCTGGGCCGCGCGGTAGTGCCGGGGTCTAGAAAGGCGTGCTGCTAGCGCGTTCCGCCAGTTTCGCCTTCGACGCTGCGTCCGATGATCGGCAAATCAACAACCAGCGGCGTCGTTGTCGGTGCGATCTCGTGCTGGTTGCGATAGATACGCAGCTCCTGATCTTCGACCGGCACATTGGCAACGACGGGGATGCGCGCGACCTCGATAAAGTGATCGGAGCGCAGCACATCCTGGAGCCGGGCCATCTCGTCGAGGTCGGTCCAGAAATCCGATTGCGCCACGACATAACGGATGCCGTCATGGTCGAGCAGGTCCCCGATCTGCGCCTCGCTCAATGATTTCTCGGTTACGCCCAGCTCGCGCCGCACGGCGACTTCGAGCAGCAGCTTGTCGGCGCGCACGACGTAATAATCACGATGCGGATCGAGGCTTCGCAGATTGAAGATGAACGAGCCGTCCCGCTTGCCCGAAAAGAGAATGACGCTGCCCTTGGGTGCCTGATGCAGGATCCAATCCGCGGCCTGGCGGTAGCCGTCGACCTGCGGGACGGGTGCATATTGCCAGGTGTAAAGCCCCGTCCCAAGCGCAAGCAGCAGCGCCAAGGGCGCCGCTGCGAAGCGGATTTGTTGGAAGGCTAAGCCGGCCGCGATTACAAGCGGCGGCAGGATCGCCGTCGAATGCCGCGCCTCTTTAAGGTCGATGAGGGAAAAGAAGATGTAACCAATCGCGAACCAGCCCGCGACCAGGACGAAATCGGTCCGATCGAAGCCTTGAGGACGCCGGCCGGTAAGAGCGAGAAGGGGGGAAAGCAGCGCGGCGCTCAGCAGCACCCAGCCGAGCTGGTCCGGAAGCTGTCGCGCATACCAGAGCCAGCCGGCGAGTGACCGTCGCGATACCTCGGCATCGGCGATGCCAACCACCGATTGCACATTGGCTCCGCCGAATTTGAGCGTCAGGATGACGACGGGAACAAGACCGATCAGAAAAGCAACGGCTGCGGTCCAGTTGTGCCGGCGGCGCAGCAGCGCAGCTCCTTCCTCCATCCATAGCATCACCACGACGACCGGAGCAAGGAAGGCCATGGTGATCTTTGTATAGATGGCGCAGAGCAACAAAAAGAGGCCTAGATAGAGCAAGATGGGCTTCTGTGTCTCGGCGTGGCGCCGAAGCAGGACCAGCGCCCAGACCGCGAAAGCCAGCGCCGGAATCTCCAGCATGACCTGGCGGCCCCAGAGAGCAATGCCCGGCGCGAACAGGGACGCGAGTCCGACGGCCAGTGCGATCGGCCAAGAAAGCCAGCGACGCGCGAGAATGAAAAGCCCGAATGCCAGGGCGATGTAATGTACCAGCACAACTGCCAGCGCCGTTCCGTGCGACACGCCGAACAATGCATAGAACGGGATGCAAAGCACGTAGAAGAGCGGTGGATAGAAGAGGATGGTCAGCGCCGGATACTGGATGTAGTACTGCATCGCAAAGCGCGCGGGCGCGCGCCAGGGAAAAACCCCCAGCATGTCCTTGAGGAAGACGCCGTTGAGCGCATGGCGTGGCGAATCGCTCCACCAGAATTCGCCCGCATGCGGGGCCGAGAACCACCCAGCGATCGCGATAAGCACGAAGATCGCGAGCGCCATTGCAGCTTCACCCCGACGCATTGATGGCAGGTTGTTGCTAGTCGCTGCGACGGGGGGCGCACCCTTTTTCCTTATCCGCATGGGAACGGTCTTCCGTCCCTGACGTCAGTCTTCTTCGCCGCCAGTATGGTTGGATGTCGTGCGCTAACCAACCTCATTTGGGAACTGTGTACCCCCATTCAGCCGACCAACGATCAGTCGATGGTGGAGGAGCGCGGGCCAACCCAGGGATTTATACCTGGATACGTGCAATGTTTTCGCATGATATGCGCTATCATGATACGCTTTTCTTGTCTCTGTTACGCCAACATCGCGAGATTTGATACTGCAACACATCTTAAAGGTTGTAAAATGACCTCGTCTTTCGCCGAGCCTGGTGTCGTTGCTGGCGTCCTGGAGGATGATAACGAACTGCCACCACTTTATGTCGATCTCGACGGGTGCCTCATCCGAACCGACCTGTTGGTCGAAAGCTTTCTTTTCGCTGCGAGAAGGGTCGATATTTGGCTGCGTCTACCATTGTGGCTGGCGCGCGGGAAAGCACACCTTAAGGCGCAACTTGCTGCGCGCGCCGAGATCGATCCGGCGCTCCTCCCTTATAACGCGAGCCTCGTCAATTATCTGCGTGCGGAGCGGCAGAAGGGGCGGCGTATTGTGCTCGCGACAGCTTCTCATCGCCATCTGGCCGAAGCCGTCGCCACCCATCTCGGATGTTTCGATGCGGTTATAGCGTCCGACGAGACCAGCAATTTGCGGGGGCTACGCAAGCTCGAGGCGATACGCGCCAATCAGGGCAACGATGACCCTTTCTGCTATGCAGGCAACGATCGAACGGACTTGGTGATTTGGCGTGCCGCGCATCGCGCGGTCATCGTCAATGCACCGCGACGCGTTGCGGCGATCGCAAGCAAGCATACCGAAGTGGAATTCGCGGTCGAAGACCGGCCGCCGCCGCTAAAGCACCTCTTTAGGGCTCTCAGACCCCATCAATGGATCAAGAATTTCTTGATCTTCATCCCGCTTCTCGCTTCCGGCGCGTTTTTCGATGTCGAAGGCTGGGTAAACGCGCTTCTTGCCTTTGCGGCTTTCTCGGCAACGGCATCGGGAATTTATATCCTTAACGACCTTGCCGATATCAATGCCGACCGCAAACATCCGCGCAAGCGGCTGCGCCCTTTTGCGAGCGGTGCCGTTCAGCCCGCACTAGGCATAGTGGCGGCCATCGGACTGCTTGGCGGGGGCCTCATCCTTGCTGCCCATATCGGCGCGACCACTCTCGCATTGATTATTGTTTACGCGGTCACGTCCATCGCCTACTCGCTCTATTTGAAGGAGCAGCCGCTCGTCGACGTCTTTACCTTATCCTTTCTTTACAATGTCCGTCTGTTTGTCGGCGGCGAAGCGACCGCGTATCGTGTTTCATTGTGGCTTCTCGGTTTTGCTTTTTTCCTGTTTCTTGGCCTTGCGTTGATCAAGCGCGTGACCGAGTTGCGCGCCAGCGAGCTAATGCCGGCCAACAAGCAGATCCCTAATCGCGGCTATTATCCATCGGACGTCTTGATCCTCGGCCTGATGGGCGTCGCCGCCTCCTTCACCTCGAGCATCGTGCTCGCGCTCTATCTCCAAGATCGGTCGGCTCAAGCCATTTACGCCAATCCGGTGCTGCTTTGGCCGCTGGTGCCCCTTTTGCTCTTCTGGCAGTGTCGGCTTTGGCTCTCGACCCAACGAGGTTACATGCACGACGATCCCATTATCTATTCGGCGAGGGATTGGGTGTCATGGTTGGTTGCGGGAATTGCCGGGGCGTTGATCGCTCTCGCCCACCAGCGCGGCATTATCCTACCGTGAAGTCTTTAACGGGTTTTGCGATCGGCTGGCGATGAGCACGATCGTTCGGCAGCCCGAGAGCGTTCCTGATCCGAAGCACTCGCGATCGGCTTTTGGGGAGCCGAGGCTATGCGCGCGGGAGGAAAGCCCTTTGGGGAGTTACAGGGGCGAGCGGTGTTAAGGCAGGGCGTTTCTCGGCAGTAACCGCCGCCGAGACAACTACCCTGGTCGAGGTCAGAATCGCAACCAGCGCGTAGAAGAGGTCGTAAAAGCCGAGATTGACGAAGGCACCAGCAGTGCAATACCCGACCAGCGACACCTGAATCGCGGCGGCGACTTGCCCCGCCCATTCGAGATCGGGGCGGTTCCTGACCGTCCGAATGATCGACTGGGCGGTGAGGAAGCAACACGCGAGAAGGCCGAGGAAGAAGAATAGTCCAACCCAACCGTGTTCGCCCAGGACCTCGAAATAGATGCTGTGGAAATTGTGCACCACGTCCGCATTCGGAACGTAGCGGAAATAGAGGCTGGTGTCGTCAACCACGCGGAAGCCGCCGCCGGTCAGGGGGCGATCGGCGGCGAGCCGCAGCGCAAACATCCAGGAATTGATTCGACCCTGCGCCGATTCATCCTGCTCGTAATTGTCGATCGAATACATCCGATCGTACCAGCTTGACGGCAGCGCGGCGAGGGCGCCGCCCAGAACCACGAGGGCGACGGTGCCAGTGAGGAACCGACGCTTCGCCTTCAGCCAGAAGGCAAAGAGCGTAATGCTAAGGGCAACGAAAGCGCCGCGCGAATAAGTGCAAAGGGTTGCGATGATCGTCAGGCCCATCGAGCCGAGGATCCCGAGCCGAATCCATTTCGACGTGGTCTGGGAGGTCAGGAAGTGGAGAAGCGGCACAACCATAATGAGGGCGAGGCCCAGCTGGTTGTTGTCCTCGATGAAGCTCTGCTCCGGGCCCCAAACCCGGTAATGGCCGCCGGTCGCGATGCTGAAAAGCCCACCCTTGATGCCGTAAACGCCGATCGAGAAGGCGATCACCCAGAGCGCCTGGACGATCCGCTCTTTAGAATTGACGACGCACGTCGCAATGAAAGTCATTAAGAGAATTTTGATGGCTTCTTGCCATTGCGGATCGGC
>CAYMNX010000699.1:0-12780 GCA_964391905.1 uncultured Rhizobiaceae bacterium | reverse complement strand
CCTGATCGTCGCCGAATTCATCCAATGGTCGAAGGCGCACGGCATCCCGGTGGGGCCGGGCCGCGGCTCGGGCGCGGGTTCGGTCGTCGCCTGGGCGCTCACCATCACCGATCTCGATCCCCTGCGCTTCGGCCTTCTTTTCGAGCGCTTCCTCAATCCCGAGCGCGTCTCGATGCCGGATTTCGACGTCGATTTCTGCCAGGACCGGCGCGACGAGGTCATCCGCCACGTCCAGGAGAAATACGGCCGCGATCGCGTCGCGCAGATCATCACCTTCGGTAAGCTCCAGGCGCGCGCGGTGCTGCGCGATGTCGGCCGCGTCTTGCAAATGCCCTACAGCCAGGTCGACCGCATCTGCAAGCTCGTCCCGAACAACCCGGCCAATCCGGTCACCTTGAAAGAGGCGATCGACGGCGAGCCCGCCTTGCAGGAGATGCGCGACAGCGATGAATCCGTGGCGCGGCTCATCCAAATCGCGCTGAAGCTCGAGGGGCTCTACCGCCACGCCTCGACCCATGCCGCGGGCGTCGTCATCGGCGATCGCGCGCTCGACGAGCTCATCCCGCTCTATCGCGATCCGCGCTCCGACATGCCGGTGACGCAATTCAACATGAAATATGTCGAGCTGGCGGGGCTCGTGAAGTTCGACTTCCTCGGCCTCAAGACGCTGACGGTTCTCGCTCGCGCCTGCGAGATGATCGCGGCGCGCGGTATCAAGATCGATCTCTCGAACCTGCCGCTCGACGACAAGGCGAGCTATTCGCTCATGGCGCGCGGCGACACGGTCGGGATCTTCCAGCTCGAAGGCTCGGGCATGCGCGACATGCTGAAGAAGCTGGGTCCCGACCGCTTCGAGGACATCATCGCCGTCGTGGCGCTCTACCGTCCCGGCCCGATGGAGAACATTCCGCGCTATATCGAGATCAAGCACGGGCGCGAGAAGCCCGACTTTCTCCACCCGAAACTGCAGCCGATCCTCGAAGAGACCCACGGCATCATCATCTACCAAGAGCAGGTGATGGAGATCGCCAAGGTGCTCTCGGGCTACTCGCTCGGCAGCGCCGATCTCCTGCGCCGCGCCATGGGCAAGAAGATCAAGGCCGAGATGGATGCGCAGCAAAAGCAATTCGTCGAGGGTGCGATCGAACGCGGGGTCGAGCGCTGGCTTGCCGAGCACATTTTCGAGCTGGTGGCGAAATTCGCCGGCTACGGCTTCAACAAATCGCATGCCGCGGCCTATGCGCTCGTCGCCTATCAGACGGCCTATTTGAAAGCCAATTATCCGGTCGAGTTCCTCGCCGCCTCGATGAGCCTCGACATCGGCAATACCGACAAGCTCAACCTCTTCCGCCAGGAATGCGACCGGCTCGGCATCAAGGTCTTGCCGCCCGACATCAACCGCTCCGAGGTCGGCTTCTCGGTCGAGATGACGCCGGAGGGCGCGGCAATCCGTTACGCCCTCGCCGCGGTCAAAGGTGTCGGCGCCGCCGCGATGGCGGAGATCGTGGCGACGCGCAAGGCCGGCGGCCCGTTCAAGGATCTGTTCGATTTCGCCAAGCGCCTCGACGTGAAGAGCTTCAACCGGCGCCAATTCGAAAGCCTCGTCCGCGCCGGCGCTTTCGACAGCCTCAACCGCAATCGCGCGCAAAGCTTTGCCGCGATCGATCTCCTGCTGCGCCATGCGAGCGCCGCCGCCGAGGAGCGCCAAAGCCAGCAGGTCAATCTCTTCGGCGACAGCGACGCGGTAGCGTCGCAGATCGCGCTGCCGCCGGTGATGGACTGGCCCTCGGTCGAGCGGCTGCAGCAGGAGTTCTCGGCGATCGGCTTCTATCTCTCGAGCCATCCGCTCGATGCTTATGGCAAAAGCCTGGCGCGCGTCGGCGCCGTGCGCTTTGCCGAGCTGCCCGAGCGCTTGGCGGCGGGCGGCTCGACGCGCTATCGTCTTGCCGGCATCGTCATCGGCAAGAAGGAGCGCAGCTCCGCCGAGGGGCGGCGCTTTGCCTTCGTGCAAATGTCGGATGCGAGCGGCGTCTTCGAGATCACGCTCTTCTCCGAGGTGCTGGCGGCGAGCCGGCAATTGCTCGAAAGCGGGCAGCCGCTGCTCGTCACCGTCGATGTCCGCGCCGAGGAAGACAATCTGCGGCTGACGGCGCAGAAGATCGAGCCCCTGGATCGGATCGTCGCACAAGCCGCGGCGGGAATGAAAGTCGTGCTCGGCGAAGCGGCAGGGCTCGACGCCTTCAAGAATCTGGTGCGGAACGAGACCGGCGGCCGGGGCCGCGTCAGCATCGTCGTGCCGCTGCCCGAGCGTGAGGTCGAAGTGGCACTCCCGGGCGGCTTCAAGGTGAGTCCGCGGCTCATCGCGTCGGCTCAGGCGCTGCCCGGCATTCTCGCCGTGCAGGAGATCTAGCGCTGCGCCAGCCTTCGCTCGCGGCTCAAAAAAGCGCTGAGCAAAATCTGTTAACCATAGGTTTTCATTGATTAATAAACGGTTCTTTTATATTCGTATTTTCGGAAAATTTGTGCGTTGAACAAAGTCCCGAAGGGGGTGTCGGTGACGCGTCCCACTTCAGGGAAGGATAGATGATGGGACGCAATGGTGAGGCGCCGCGCCGCGCCGGTTGGAGCCTCGACTCAGACCTCGATCCACGCGACGAACGTTTACGGCGCCGACGATGGCGTATCCTCCGCGTCGCTTTGCCCCATGGTCATGGCCTCGAGCCTTTGCCGATCTGGATCCGGACTCCCGAACAGTTCATCGGCTGGCTCCTGGGCCGTCTCTCGCCCCAGGCGCTCAAAAATTATTTCGAGGACGTCGAGGAAATAGCCAAGCAAACTTGCGATCTCGAGCTTCTGCGCTTGGCGCGAAAGGCACGGCGCAGCAATTAGCGGCAGTCAACGAAGGCGCAGCCGCCGCCGCGACCGTTTTGTCACGGCGGTCACCATCTGGTCGCGCCCTTGATGGCCGATGTAAATTTTTATAAAGGCGGGCGTTCTTTATAAACGCGTGTCGCTCTATGATGGCGGCGCCGCTTCGGTAGAGGAGGATTGGCAGTGACGACGCCGCGGGTGTTCCGCCAGGGCAAGTTTGCAGTCGGACAGATCGTCCGTCACCGTCTCTATGCCTTCCGCGGCGTGATCTTCGACGTCGATCCGGTGTTCAACAATACCGAGGAATGGTACCAGTCGATCCCGGCGGAGCGGCGGCCGTCGAAGGACCAGCCCTTCTATCATCTGCTCGCGCAGAACGCGAATGGCGGGCCTTACGAGGCTTACGTCTCCGAGCAGAATCTCGTTGCCGATGGCGAGAACGGTCCGATTACCCATCCGACCATCGATCAAATGTTCGAGCGCTTCGCCGGCGACCGCTACGTGCTGCGCGCGATCCGTCGCCAGTAAGCGCGCCGGCTACTTGCCCTTCCAGGTGAAGACCGACGAGACGGCGTAGTTCCAGACCGAGCCGACGATGATGCCGGCAATGCCGGCGATCCACCATACTTCCTTCTGGCTGAAGAGATAGGAGGCGATGCCGATATTGGCGACCGCGCCGAGGCTGCAGATCAGATAGAAGGAGACGAGGCCGCGGAGCGCCCGCCAGCCCTTGAGGCGGCGGTCGGCATAGGTGAAGAAGTTGTTGAGGAAGAAATTCGCCGTCATCGCCGCGACCGTCGCGATCGTCTGCGCGGCGGTGAAGGAGAGGGCGAAGAAGCTAAGGCCCGACCATAGCGTCGCCATGTGGACGAAAACGCCGAGGCCGCCGATCAAGGCGAAGAGGGCGAAGCGCACCGGCACCAGGTGGCCGACGAGCTTGTCGGCCAATAGCATGGCGAATTCCCACATCACCATGGCGTCGAGCTTGCTTTCGCCGTGCTGGCGCCGGCGGAACTCGAAAGGCAGCTCCTTGACGCGCGGCGGCGTTTGCGCCGAGGCGAGGATGTCGAGGAGGATCTTGAAGCCTTGCGCCGAGAGCCGCCGCAGCGAGCCCTCGAACACATTCCGCCGCAGCATGAAGAAGCCGCTCATCGGATCGGCGATCTCTTCCCGGGTGATGAGGCGCGAGAGCCAGGTCGCAAAGGCGCTGGCGCGCTGCCGGCTCTTATCCCATTCGCCCACGCCACCGCCCGCGACGTAGCGGCTGCCGACCACGAGATCGTAGGCCTCATCGCGCAAGGTTTGGTACATGCGCGGCAGCAGGCTTTCATCGTGCTGCAGATCGGCGTCCATGACGGCGACATAGGGCGAGGCCGAGGCGAGGATGCCTTCGATGCAGGCGCTCGAGAGCCCGCGCCGGCCGACGCGCTGGAGGCAGCGCACGCGGCGGTCGCGGCGGGCGATGGTGCGGACGGCCTCGGCGGTGCCGTCGGGCGAATCGTCATCGACGAAAATCGCCTCCCAGGCGATGCCGGCGAGGACCCTGTCGAGGCGTTCGAGCAGCGGTCCGATATTGTCGCGCTCGTTGAAGGTTGGCACGACGACCGTCAAATCGGGCGCTGACAAAGGGTCCTCTTCCACACGCGAAAGCCGCGGATCGTGCCGGGGAAAGGCGCCGCTGTCCAGAGACGGTTGACAATCTTTAAGGCTCATGCGGATCATGCGGGTAATAAATAAGGGAGGAAGCTTAAGACAATGTTGCGCCGGCGGGCAGCCGTAATTGCCACCGTACTGGCACTCACTTTATTGCCAATCGCCGCAGCGGGCGATCCGTTGAAGCTGCGCGTCGCCTGGACCGAGACGCCGACCCATCTCGTTCCCGTCGCTTTCTCCCGGCCGGAGATTTTACGCCATTATGGCGAGACCTATACGGTCGAGGCCATCCGCTTTCGCGGCAGCGCGCCCGAGATCGAGGCGCTCGCATCGGGCGAGCTCGACATCGCGACGCTGGGCTATTCCTCCTTCGGTCTCGCCATCCTCAACGCGCGCATGGAGGATCTGCGCGCCATCGCCGATGGCCATCGCGACGGCGTGCCGGGCTTCCAGACCGGGCCCTATCTGGTTCTCGAAGAGAGCGCCATCCGCACCATCGACGATTTGAAGGGCAAGATCCTCGGCACCAACGGCATTGGCGGTGCCGCCTATTTCGCGATGGTGAAGGCGATGCACGACCACGGCTTCGAGGCAAAGCGCGACTATCAGGTGGTCGAGGTCGCGTTCCCCAACATGCTCGCAACCTTGCAGGACAAGAAGATCGATCTAGGCCCGGTGGCCCAGCCTTTCATCGGCATCGCCAAACGCCAGGGCGGCTATCGCACGCTCTTCACGATCAGCGATGCGATGGGCGGCGAGACGCAGATGACGTTGATGGCGGCACGCGCTCCCTTTATTGCCGCGCATCGCGCGGCACTCGTCGACTTCTACGAGGACTTTCAGAGCGCGACACTCTGGTTCACCGATCGCAAGAACCGCGCCGAGGCGATCAAGATCCTGAGCGACTTTACCAAGCAGCCGCCCGAGAATTTCGCCGATTGGCTCTTCACCAAGAACGACAGCTTTCACGACCCCGAGGCGCGCCCCAACCTCGTGGCGCTGCAGCGCAATCTCGATACGCTGACGAAGCTCGGCTTCTTGAAGGCCGATGTCGACGTCAAGACCCACGCCGATTTGTCGCTGATCGACGAGGCGGCGAAGCGTCATCCGATCAAGGAGCGGTGAGATGCGAATGGTCCGGCTTCTCCTCGCGCTGCTCGTCACCGCTTTTGCTGCATGCCGCGCCGAGGCCGACGAGCCCTTCAAGCTACGCGCCGCTTGGGCCGCGGTCCCGGGCCAGCTCTTTCCCGTGCTGATGCAGCTCAAGGATGTGCTGCACCATTACGGCAAGAGCTACGTCGTCGAGCCGGTGCGCGCGCCGGGAAGCGGCCCGCAGACCACCGCCTTGGCCTCGGGCGATCTGAACCTTGCCTATTTCGCGCCCTCGGCTTTCGCGCTCGCGATCCAGAACGCGCATATGGACGATCTGCGTCTCATCGGCGAAGCGACCCGCGACGGCCACGACGATTACTATACGCGCCAATTCGCGGTGAAGGCCGACAGTCCGATCCGCAAGATCGAGGATCTGAAGGGCAAGGTCGTCGGCGACAACAGCATCGGCGGGGCGATGGATCTCGGCATGCGTTATGCCCTGCAACGCAAGGGGCTGGAGGACAAGCGTGATTATTCCGTGGTCGAGGTCGAGTTTCCGAATATGATGGCGGCGCTCAATGCGGGCCGCATCGACCTCGGCTTCCTCACCACGCCGTTCTCGATTGCCCCGGTGAAAGCCGGGACGGTGCGCGTCCTCTTCACCATGAAGGAGGCGATGGGCGGCGAGACCGAGCTGACGATCATTGCCGCGCGTGCCTCGTTTATCGCGGCGCATCGCGCCGTCCTGGTCGACTACTTCGAGGACACGCAGCGCGCGATGCGCTGGATCCTCGATCCCGCGAACCGGCCGGCGGCACTGCAGCGCGTCGCCGATTTCACGAAGCGGCCGGTCTCGACCTATGCGGACTGGCTTTTCACCAAGGGCGACGACTTCCACGCGCCCGATGCGCGTCCCAATATCGCGGCGATGCAGAAGAATCTCGATATCCAGAAGAAGCTGGGGCTCCTCAAGACCGATATCGACGTTAAGGCCCATGCGGACCTGTCGCTGATCGACGAAGCCTCGGCCCGGCTGCGCTGACGGATCGATCTCGACCGCCCCCCTTCGGCGTTGACTTTCAAGGCGCCGCGTGCGGATGATGCGGCAACAAGAACAGGTGGGCAGGGAGCAAAATGCATGGTCGGACGACGCGGGCTCATTCCCGCCTTAATCGCTTTGGCGCTCGGCATCGCAGCCGAGACCCGCGCCGACGAGCCTTTAAAGCTGCGCGTCGGCTGGGCGGTGGTGCCGGCGCAGCTCACCTCGGTCCTGTTCGAGCAGAAGGATTTGCTCAAGCATTACGGGAAGTCCTACACCGTCGAAGCCGTGCATTTCCGCGGCAGTGCGCCGCAAATTACGGCTCTCGCCGCGGGGGAGCTCGATCTTGCCGCTTTGGCCTATTCCTCCTTCGGCCTCGCGATCCAGAACGCGCATATGGCGGATATTCGGGTCGTCTCCGACCTCTATCAGGATGCGATTCCCGGCTATTACTCGAACCAGAACATGGTGCGCGTCGATAGCGAGATCAAAAAGATCGAGGACCTGAAGGGCAAGATCGTGGCGACCAACGGCATTGGCGGCGCGCTCGATATTGCGGCTCAAGTCATGCTGCGCCGGCACGGCCTCGAGCCGAAGCGCGACTATCAGATCATCGAGGTCGAATTTCCCAATATGGTCTCGGCGTTGGAGCAGAAGAAAGTCGATCTGATCGAGATCGGCACGCCTTATTCCGTCGTCGCCGCGCGCGATGGGAAAGCGCGACCCCTTTTCGACGTTGGCGAGGCTATGGGGCCGACCCAGCTGACCCTTTGGGCGGCACGCGCCCCCTTCATCGCGGCCCATCGAGCGGCGCTCGTCGATTTCTTCGAAGACGTCCAGACGATGCTGCACTGGTATCTGGATCCGAAGAACCGCGAGGAAGGCATTCGCATCGTCTCCGCCTTTACGAAGCAGCCGCCCGCGGACTTTGCCGATTGGCTCTTTACGAAAAATGACTACTATCGAGATCCCGATGCACGGCCGAACATGAAAGCACTGCAAAACAACCTGAAGACCCAAAAGGAGTTGGGCCTGCTCAACATCGACATCGATGTCGAGAAATATGCTGATTTGTCGTTGGTCGATGAGGCCGCCGCGAGGAGGTCGCGATGACGATTTCTGTGGCACATTCGAGGCATGAGGTAATGACGAGTAGCGGTATCCATTTCGGCCAGGTCAGCCATACCTATCGCCCGCCGCGCGGCCGACCGGTGCTTGCCCTCGACGGTGTCTCGCTCGACGTGAAGGAGCGTGAATTCGTCGCCTTGCTGGGACCCTCGGGCTGCGGCAAGAGCACGCTGCTCTATCTCCTCGGCGGGTTCATTCCCTGCGAGCACGGAAGCATCATGGTGGGCGGCCAGCCGGTAACGGGGCCGGGGCCCGATCGCGGCGTCGTGTTCCAGAACTTCGCGCTCTTCCCCTGGAAGACGGTGCGGCAGAACGTGCTCTACGGTCTCGAGAAGCAGCGCATCGCGAAAGCCGATCGCATCCGCCGCGCGCAAGAGCTGATCGATCTCGTCCATTTGACAGGCTTCGAGGACAGCTATCCCTCGCAGCTGTCGGGCGGCATGAAGCAGCGCGTTGCCATCGCGCGCACGCTCGCCATCGACCCGAAGACCTTGCTGATGGACGAGCCTTTCGGCGCCCTTGATGCTCAGACACGGACCCTCATGCATGAAGAGCTGCTGGCGATTATGCGGCGCACCCCCAAGACCGTGGTGTTCGTGACCCATGACGTGCGCGAGGCGGTCTATCTCGCCGATCGAGTCGCGGTGATGACGGCGCGCCCCGGTCGCATCAAGGAGATCGTCGACACCAAGCCGCATCATCTTGGCAATCGCGCGGACTACATCCATACGAAGGAATTCACGGAGAAAGTCGACTATCTCTGGAATCTGGTGCGCGACGAGGCGATCCGCGCTCAGGAAGAGGGCGCCTGATGGCCAGCAACAACGTCTTCGTTCGTTACCTGCCGCTCGTCTTCCTCGCGATCCTCTGGGAGGTCGCGCCGCGCCTGCATCTCGTCGATCCGAGCGAATTGCCGCCTTTGAGCGAGGTCGCGAAAGCCTGGTTCAATCTCCTCGTCGATGGCGATTTGTGGACCAACGGCGTCTCGTCCTTCATCAACTGGTCCTTCGGACTCGGCTCGAGCATCATCGTCGGTGTCATTCTCGGGGTGATGATGGCGTGGTATCCGGCGGTCGACGATGTCGCGAGCCCTTTGGTCAAGGCTCTTTATCCGATGCCGAAATCGGCACTGATCCCGGTGATGATCCTATGGCTCGGCCTCGGCGCCGGTTCGAAGATCGCCTCGATCGCGCTCTCCTGCCTCTTGCCGGTGATCCTCTCCGCCTATAACGGCGCGCGCGGCATCGATCACACGCTCATCTGGTCGGCGCGCTCCTGCGGCGCGAGCCAGCGCGACGTGCTCTGGGAGGTGATACTTCCCGGGGCGCTGCCGGAAATCATGGCGGGTATCCGCAACGCCGTTGCGATCTCCTTCATTGTCCTCGTAGCCTCGGAGCTTCTGGTCGGACAGCGCGGCCTCGGCTACCTTATTTCCTTCCTCGGCGAAGGCGGCGTCTATGATGCGATGTTCGCGGTGGTCATCACGGTATCGGCCTTGGGATTCTTCGCCGATCGCGCCTATCTCTTCTTCATGCGGCGGACCTTAGTATGGAGGGAGTAAGAAAAAACAAGGAGTGGAAGCGCAAGCTGTTGCGCTCCTCCTCGATTATTCTCCTGGCAGTCGCCTGGGAGTGGGGCGCGCGGATGCATTTCGTCTCCGATTTCCTTTTGCCCTCGCTCTCCTCGGTCCTGATACGGCTTTACGAAGACACAGTATCGGGCGACATCCTGGTTGGCCTTGGCCTCACCTTGGTGCGCACCTTCGCCGGTTTCGCGATCGCCGCTGTCGTCGGGATCGTCATCGGCGTCACCATCGCACGGCTGCGCTTCGTGCGCTGGTTCTTCGATCCCGTCGTCTCGATCGGCAATCCTTTGCCGAAGATCGCTTTCCTGCCGATCTTCATCCTCTGGTTCGGCGTCTTCGACTGGTCGAAGATCGCGATGGTCGCCTTCTCCTCGGTCTTCCCCGTCGTGGTCGCGACTTGGGCCGCGACCGAGAGCGTCGATAAATATTTGGTCTGGTCGGCGCAAAGCCTCGGCGTCTCGCGACGCGAATTGCTGTGGCAGATCATTCTGCCCTCGGCCATGCCGGAGGTTTTCACGGGGCTGCAGATCGCGCTGCCGATCTCGCTCATCGTCGTCATCATCTGCGAGATGACGATGGGCGGTGAGGGCCTCGGCGGCTCGATGATGACCTCGATGCGCTTTGCCGATTCACCCGGCGTCTTCTCGGGCATCGTCGCGATCGCGATCGTCGGCTCGGCGCTCGTCAAGTTGATGGAGCTGATCCGTGCCCGGCTGCTCGTCTGGCACCAGGAAAGCGCGCATCGGTAGTTAAGTCTTTATTCCGATCGCGCAGCAAGCTTTAACCAAAGTGATGTGATCGCTATCGAGGCGGCGCGCCAGAAGGCCCGGACCCGGCTAATGCGTCCCCTTGGGATAATTATATTTTCCGAGAAACAGGAACAGCCCGGCGGCGAGCAGGAGCAACGCGAGAAAAAGCCGCAGCACCGGGTCATAGCTGTGGAAATGATCGAACCCAAAGCCGAGAAACGACGGCCCGGTGCCAACGCCGAGGACGAAGAGGGCAAAGATCAAGCCGTAGAGCGTACCGAAAGAGCGCCGGCCAAAATAGCGGCTGACGAAGAAGCCCAGCATGTCCACCTCGGCACCAATGGCGAGCCCCAAGCAAATGGCGGCGAAGAACGGTGCCGGACTGCCGGCGTGGCTCAAGAGAAGCGCGATGCCGATCGGCGGTAGAAGCATGACCACCGAAGAGAAAATCGGACCGTGCACGAAGTCGAGGCCCAATCCAACGAGAATGCGCGCGATCATCGCGGAGATACCGGAAGCCCCGAGAAGGGCTGCTGCCGCGGCTGCCGTATAGCCGCGGTCAGTCAAAAGCGGCACGAAATTGCCACTGAGGATCCCATTGCAGGCCGTCCCTTCAAGCAAAAAGATCGCAGCCAGCAGCCAGAATTGCCGCGTGCCCGTGATCGCAGCACGCGTCGAAAGGCCAAAGGGATGTGGCCCGTCTGCCGGATGAGCGCCGGCTGCGTGCATGCGTTCGAGATAGCCAGGCGGCTCGCGCACGAAGATTGCGATCATCGAAAAGGCGAGCACAAACGCAATCACGCCGACCGCGACATAGGCGACGCGCCAGCCAAACGCGCTGATGAAGTACTGTGCAACGAGCGGCAAGAGCAACGTTCCGAGCCCCACCCCACAGGTGGCGAGACCGAGCGCGAGGCCGCGCTCCTTGTCGAACCAAGCCGTGATCGACTTCGAATAGACGATCGGCCCGAGGCAGGCGCCAAAGCCGGCCGAGCATCCGATCATAATGAAGATCGCCCAGAAGGCACTCGATCGCATCAGGGAAAGGCTGCACAGCGCGAGGCCATAGAGAACCGCCGCCGGCAACGCGACCCGCCGTATGCCATACCGATCGAGAAGATTACCGAAGATCGGCGTCATGATCGGCGCGACGATTGCGCTCGCAAGCAGCCCCGATGAGAACATCCCTCGCGTCCAGTGGAGTTCGGTCGTGACCGGTATCATGAAAACATTGACCGTGAAGATGACGGCTGGGCCGGGCCCGACGACATTGCCGATAAGCGATGCGGCAACGATCCACCAGCGATTTTGAAAAAGGGAACGGGTCTCGACAATTTCGGTGGTCGCCATGGTCATGTTCCCCATACGCTACGCATCGGCGATAGCGTTCTCAGGTGTTTGTAGTCTAAGTCGCAACCGGGGGCGTGGCTTTGAATGCCTGTCTCGCGCGTTCTCCACGTGCATTAAGAAGACGATGGCGACGATCAGGTCCGGTATCGCGCAGACGAGAAACGATGGAGGTGTACTGAAACTCGACATGGCGGCCTCCCATCGGATGGCTCCCCAGGTCATCTCGTCAGCTATGAGGCAGGTGCGATCCAGTCGCGCCCCGAATTATTAGCTTAGACTAACTATTTCGGACGCATTGTCGCAAATTAAATTGTCGATAGTTTCTGTCTTCGCGAGACCAGCGCCTGCCGATCTTCCAACCCGCGCAAGAACGAGGGTTGGAGCGCTTGGCACCGGGGCGAGTGTCGCAATGCGCCTGTGCACCCCTGAGTTGCCCCAACGCGCTTTCCTATAAGCTGAAATGAAAAGATCGGCGATGACGGGGCCGTGCGGTTGAAAGACCATCGAGGCTTATTCGACCGGACCAAGGTTACCCGCCGAGGATTGTCCCTTGTGCGATGCCAGCCTCATGGGCGGCGATCTTCTTGCCGTCATCGATACGGCAGCGCTGCACTTCGATGAGGCCGCCATGGGCGCAGACGGTGAAGCTCGTCCCGTCAACCTTCATGACCTGGCCGGGCTTGAATCCCTTGACCATGCCGAAGGTGCGGACCGGGATCTTCTTTGATTCGAAGAGATAAAGCTTCTTCTCGCCCCATTTCGTCCAGGCGCCGGGTGCGGGGTTGCAGCCGCGGATGAGGTTATAAATCTGGTCGGCGTGGTTGGCCCAGTTGATGCGGCTCTCGGCCTCGCGGCACCAGCCCTCATAGGTCGCCTGTTTTTCGTCTTGCGTGGTCTCACGCGCGCGGCCCGCGACCACGGCATCGGCCGCCTCCATCAGCGCCTTGATGCCCGCCGGGAAAATCTTGTCGAAATACACGCTGCCAAGCGTGTCGTCGGGCAGGATCTCGACCTCTTTCTGCAGGATCACCGCGCCTTCATCGAGCCCGTCGGTCGGACGGAAGATCGAGAGCCCTGTCTTTGTGCGGCCATGGATGATCGCCCAATTGATCGAGGACGGGCCGCGATGGAGCGGCAGAAGCGAGGGATGGAACTGAATCATTCCGTGCTTCGGGATGGTCACGAAGGATTGCGGCGCAAATTGCGTCACATAAGCCATGACCCCGAGCTCGACATTCAGATCCTTGAGCGCGCCGAGTGCCTCGGGCGCGCCGAGGCTCTTGAACTGGAAGGTCTTGAGGCCCTTCTCGGCG
>CAYMNX010000698.1:0-6051 GCA_964391905.1 uncultured Rhizobiaceae bacterium | reverse complement strand
GCGCCTGGGCCCGCGTCCGTCAACAATGGCCGGATGTTCCTTTGCTCATCGTCGGCGACAAAAGAGAATTATGGGACGAATGCGTTCGCTTGATCGATGCGTTGGATTGCGAGAAAACGATTAAATTACTGGGCGCCCAGCCGCGCGCCACGGCTATCAGCCTGATGCGACGCGCGACCGCTGTCATTATACCGTCGCGCTCCGAGGGACTTCCCTATGCCTTGCTCGAGGCGGGAGCCTTGGGCAAATCCATCGTGTGCAGTGATATAGGCCCGTTTACGGAAGTCGTCGTCGATGGCAAGACCGCTTTGGTAACACCGGTGGAAGATGACAACGCTATTGCAAATTCTTCCCTTCGGCTGCTCAACGATAAACAATTGCGTCATACGCTTGGAGAAAATCTTTCAAAGCGGATTCGGTCGGAGTTTTCGGCCGAGCAGATGGCGAAGAAGTATCTCTCTATCTACCTGGGACTCTTGAGAGAAAGGGCCACCGTCTAAGCCAACCGAGATTCTCGCGGTGCGGCGTTTGGTTAAAGGCGATGCCCGCAAATCATGCTTGGCGATGGTCCTCCTGGTTTAAATTTTTGACGCGAAGGATTATCATTCGCGACGCGCGAAGGGTCTCTTCGCGCCTTCTGCCGCCTTTCACCTCCCGCTACAAGCTATACGTTTTGCCCGCGCCTTATGAATTCGTCTCCCACACCAGATAATAGCTTGCCGACCCCAGCAGCCATCGAGCAGGGCGGTCCGAGCGTCGTCCGCGAAATGGCCAAGGGCACCGGCTGGATGGTCGCGGCGCGGTTGAGCGTTCAAGCCATCGGCTTCCTCAGCACGATCATTCTGGCTCGCCTTCTCGTGCCGGCCGATTTCGGACTGGTTGCGCTTGCGACGAGTTTCTCGGTTGCACTTCAGTCGGTTAGCGAATTCAGCTTCGATCTCGTCCTGATTCAGAATCAGCAAGCCAGCAAGCAGCACTACGACACGGCGTGGACTCTCTCCTTGCTCCGCAACCTCTTGCTCGCAGCTTGTCTCGTGGTCGGCGCCAGATGGATCGCAGAACTCTACGGCGATGAGCGCCTGGAGGCCGTCATCTACTGGCTCGCGGCGAGTACAGTCGCCGACGGGTTTCAGAACATCGGCGTGGTCGACTTTCGCAAGGATCTTGCCTTCCATCGCGATCTCATTTTCTCCGTATTAGGAAAACTGTCCGGATTTGTCGTCACCATCCCGCTTGCCTTCCTCTGGCATGACTATTGGGCACTGGTGGCCGGAATCGTCGTCGGGACGTTCCTCCGCCTCATTTTAAGCTTCGTGATGCATCACCATCGCCCCCGTCTGACTTTCGCCAAGTGGCGCGAATTGATGCATTTCTCGAAATGGCTGGTTCTCAACAATATCGCCTTCCTCCTGTCCAGCCGCAGCGATACTTTTATCCTTGGCAAATTTTCCGGCGCTCAGGCGGTCGGGTTCTATGGCATCGCTTTCGAAATCGCGAATCTGACCGCGTCGAATCTTCTCGCCCCGATCCGGCGCGCCATCTTCCCAGGATATGCCAAATTGTCAGATGACCTCGACGCCCTGAGAAAAGGATTCGTCGATGTCTTCGCTCTCGTCTGGTTGATTGGAACCCCCTTTGCCCTCGGCGTTGGACTGGTCGCCGATCCCCTGGTCCAGGTGATGCTCGGCGCTTCTTGGGTGGAAACGATCGTGCTCATCCAAGTGCTCTCGCTCTACGGCTTTCTGGGGCTCATCACCGCCGGAAGTTCGCCGATTTACCTCGCGACGGGACATCCCCGCTACATTCTGCTCACAAAGCTCGCAAGCATTGCCGTCATGCTGCCATTGCTCGTCATCGGCTCGGCCCGCGCCGGTGCATTTGGTGCGGCATGGGCGGTGACGATCTCCGCGTTCGTCGAGGCAGCAGCAGACTTTGCTCTGATCGTTCACCTGTTGAAGCTTCCGATCCGCGGTCTCATCGCGCCAATCCATCGCCCGTTGCTGGCCGCCTTCGCGATGGCTGTTGTTGTCCATGCGATACAAGCCTTCTGGCCTCCATCCCCAAGTGCCACGGGCATCGGGGCGCTGCTTGCTGCCTGCGTTATTGCCGGTGGAATCGTCTATATCGGAATCGCTTGGTGGCTTTGGGCGAAAGCCGGCTACCCAGACGGCGCAGAAAAGCACGTCGAGTTGGCGATTCGCGAAACGCTGCTTCGCCGTTTCAGGACTCGATCCGCCATCTAGGCGGCCAGACCTGACGAGCGACAGGCTCGCTCAGCTCAAACCGCAGGGCGAAGGCGTCTCACCGCCTTTTTCAAGGACAGGCCGAAGGGATTCGCCTGACACACATAGAAGAGGTTCCCCAACCAGTTGCCATTGCGGCGACTGGCGCGGGCAACCAGCTTCAATCCGAGCGCGTAATATCCGTGGAGAAAGAGATTGCGGCCAACGACCTGATAGCGATGGCCCAAGATATCGTCGATTTCGCTCGGCGAAAGCCGCTCCCGCATGCGGGCAACATGCCCCTCGATCATCGGCAACATGATCTCGGCTTGGCGATGACGGTTGCGCGTCATATGTCCCGTCGGCACTTGATGGATTTTGCCCAGAACCTCATCGATAATTCCGACCTCGCCGCACAACGCTAACCGGATCCATAGATCCTGATCCTGCGAAACGAAGAGCTTAGGATCGAATCCTCCAAGCTCCTCGATGAGAGCGCGGCGCGCCATAACGCTCGAGGTCTCGATAAAAGAGTACTTCAGCAAGGTGCGCCATGCTTCGGCTCCGCGAACCGGCGGCGTTCCGTCGAATTCGGCCTCTATGATCTGCCCATCGGGCGAGATGTCGTATGCGTTCGTGACGACGATGCTGCATTTTGGCTGCAGCTCAAAGAACCGGCGTTGCTTTTCGAGCTTCTGCGGCAGCCATTCGTCGTCGGAGTCGAGGAACGCCACATATTCGGCGCAAGCTTTCGCGAGCGCGCGGTTACGCGTCGGCGCAGGTCCCTGGTTGGTTTTCTCGGGACTTTCGAGAAAAACGATTCGGGAATCCGCCAAGCTTTCGACCTGCTGTTTCGTATCGTCTTGGCTGGCGTCATCGGCGATGATGATCTCAAAATCCTGATAAGTCTGGGCGAGCACCGACTTGAGAGCACGCGTAATCGTCCGGCTCGAATTGAATGTCGGAATGACGACGGATACGCCTGGGCTCGAACGATCCCCGGCTCGAGTGGCGTGATCGATCACGAACGGAGCCTCATTTTTATCGCTGCGATTTGCCAAGCCTTATAGGGGTAGCGGGGTTGATGCGCTCCATCATCTCAGCCATCCATCATCATCCTTGAACATTCTTTACCGCAACTCTGCTCTCAAAAGACGACCTTTTGGCCATAGAAGGCCTCCGCCAGCCCATCCGGCGCGTTGCAGCCAATGCCGCGCAGTCGGGCGATCGCGAAGAAGGTTTCCTCGGTAAACCAACCTCGTCCATGCTGACTCGGGAAATGTGCGCGAATGGCCGCGACTTTGCGCTCCACCAGCGGACGGGTCAACGGTACAAAGAAGTTTGGATTGCCGAGGTCGCCGTCGTATTTTGGGATCTCGTATTCAAGCACCAGATGATTGCGAAAGGTGTTGTGCGTAAGATCGGAAACCAACCGATGGTCTTGATGCGCATCGCCGCGCCAATGCGTCAATATAAGCGTCGGATCGAAATCGCGCTTCAGCGCTTCGAAATAGTCTTTGATCTCCGCTCCCTGAAATGGGAAATACCCGTCGCGAAATCTCAGGATCTCGATGTGGCTTTCGCTCACCTGCCCCAGAAAGGTAGCGGCACCGCTGCGCGCTTCCTTTTCCCGCACATCATCGCCGCTCAAAACGATCCAGCGCACCGACAATCGAGGCATCTCCGCGACGAGCCGCAAGATCGTTCCGCCGCAACCGATTTCGATATCGTCGGCATGGGCCCCCAAGCAAAGCAGCTTGAATGGCCGGTCGGGTTCGAGCGGGAAGGTGAGGCGTTGCACGAGACCTCGCTAGAAGATCGCCACCTCGGGGATCGGCACGACGAACTTTGCGCCCCAGCTGCGAATATACGCAAGCTGAGCTGCAATTTCGTCCCGTAAATTCCATGGCAAAATGAGGACGTAGTCCGGTTTGGTCGCCGCAATTTTTTCGGGCGCGAAAATCGGGATATGGGTTCCCGGCAGATAGCGTCCGTGCTTGTAAGGGTTACGATCAACCGTGTAATCGAGAAAATCCGTGCGGATTCCGCAATAATTTAGAAGCGTGTTTCCCTTACCGGGCGCACCGTAACCTGCGATCCTTTTCCCTTGGGATTTGGCTTCGATGAGAAAGCTGAGAAGCTTGCGCTTGGTTTCGTGTACCTGGTGGACGAAGTCGGCATAGGTGTCGAGCCGATCAAGGCCGGCGGTCCTCTCTTTAGAGATCAAGGCGGCAACGCTGGGCTCTGTCGCTCGGTCACTTCCCGTATGGCAGGCATGAATCCGCAAAGATCCGCCATGAGTCCACAACTCTTCAATAGCAAAGAGCCGCAGACCATGCGCCGCGAAAACACGCTCGACCGTCAGCCCCGAGAAATATGAGAAATGCTCATGGTAAATCTGATCGAACTGGTTGCCGACCATGGTCTTGAGGAGGTGCGGGAATTCGATCGTGCACACGCCGGTGGGCTTCAAGATGATGCGAATGCCCTCGACGAAAGAATTGAGATCCGGCACTTGCGCGAGCACGTTGTTGCCGACGACGAGATCCGCCTGAATTCCTTCCGCCGCCAATTCTTTCGCGGTCTCGGTACCGAAAAATTTGACCCGGGTCGGAACGCCGCGCTTTTCCGCCGCCACCGCGACGTTGGCTGCAGGCTCGATTCCGAGTACGGAAATGCCGCGCTGGGCGAAGAACTGCAGTAGGTAACCGTCATTACTGCCGAGCTCGATCACCCGGCTCGAGGCGCCGAGCCCGAGCTTTCCGATCATCGTCTCGGAATAGCGTCGGGCATGATCGAGCCATGCATCCGAAAATGCGGAAAAGTAAGCGTACTCGGCGAAGATGTGCTCCGGCGCCACATATTCCTGTAGTTGGACGAGGAAACAGTCGCCGCAAACGCGCGCCGCCAAAGGATAAAATGACTCGGCGGCGTTGAGCTGCTCGCGGGCGAGAAAGCTCTCGCACAAGGGAGACATGCCGAGATCGACGAAATCGTGGAGCGGGCCGTTGCAGAAACGGCACGTCGCTTCGGGTGGGGACTGCTGCTGCTTCACGGTCATGGGCGGGAGGTCAGGTCGACAGATGTTTGGCCGAATCGCGTTATACGCCGCCGACCGCCCGGCGCAGCGAGAACAGTGTCGCGTTCCCGCGTGGCGGGCGCCCGCAGCCTTGCCATCCTTAACCCCAAATGCATTAAAGGCCAATTAACCTCAATCACGGGGAATGCGCTCCTCGGTCACTGTCTTTGATCTGGACAGTATCGTGACAGGCAGGATTGTCGAGAAAAAGAGGCGCTCGAAGATACTCGGATCGGCTAATTCGTAGGAAGGGCCCACTTCGGACTCTTGCCCGATCCGCAAGGGCTCGGATCGCGGCAGTGTTTTCCCGTTTCCTGCGCGACGCCGCTGGATTATATGATAAGCTCGAGTTTACTTATTGACACCATGCTACGGCCGATCGCTCGTCGCTAACGGTCCGGGGAGCTTTGGCTCAAACGCTTCATGCGCGATTTTCTGATCGTCATCATTGTCTTCGGCTCGATACCGCTCATTCTCGCCCGACCACAAGTCGGCATCTTGATGTGGTATTGGATATCGCTGATGAACCCCCATCGCTGGACCTGGGGGTATGCCTATACGCTGCGCGTCGCCCTGGTGGTTGGGGTGGCGACGATCCTGGCCTGGCTCGTCTCCAGCGAGCGAAAAATTCCGCCAAACACGGCGATCACGTGGTTCCTGGTCGGCCTTGCGATCTGGATCTCGATCACGACCATATTTGCGCAAGTTCCCTCGAGCGCCGATCCGCAATGGCAAGAAGCCATCAAAATT
>CAYMNX010000697.1:0-2487 GCA_964391905.1 uncultured Rhizobiaceae bacterium | reverse complement strand
ATCGTCGGCGACAGCCTCGCCTTGGCGCGCGAAGCGGCGAAGACCGACGCGGCGGTAATCGTCTTGGCCGGCGTTCATTTCATGGCCGAGACGGCAAAGCTTCTCAATCCCGAAAAGACCGTGCTGATCCCCGATCCCGGCGCCGGCTGCTCGCTCGCTTCCTCGATCACCGCGGCCGATGTGCGGCTCCTGCGCCAGCGCTATCCCGGCGTGCCGATCGTCACCTATGTGAATACCTCGGCGGCGGTGAAAGCCGAATCCGACATCTGCTGCACCTCGGGCAATGCGAAGAAGGTCGTCGAATCGCTCGGCGTGCCGGAAGTGATCATGATCCCCGACGAATACCTGGCGCAGAACGTCGCCAAGGAAACGGGCGTCAAGATCATCGCCTGGAAGGGCCATTGCGAAGTGCATGAGCGCTTCACCGCGGCCGAGATCCGCGAATTGCGCAAGTCCCATCCCGGCGTCACGGTATTGGCGCATCCCGAATGCCCGCCCGATGTCGTGGCCGAGGCCGATTTCGCCGGCTCGACCGCCGCGATGTCCGACTATGTCGACGAGAAGCGCCCGGGCCGCGTCGTGCTGATGACCGAATGCTCGATGAGCGACAATATCGCGGCGAGCCATCCCGATATCGATTTCGTGCGGCCCTGCAATCTCTGCCCGCATATGAAGCGCATCACCCTACCGAAGATCCGTCAGACCCTCGAGGCGATGCGATACGAGGTCACGATCGATCCCGCGGTCGCGGCGCGCGCGCGGCAAGCGGTCGAGCGCATGCTCGCGATCAAGTAAGGCACGCATGAGCGACTCCATCGACCAGCTCGCGGGCCGGCCCGTCATCATCGGCGCCGGCCTTGCCGGCCTCATCACCGCGCTGCGCCTGGCGCCGCTGCCGGTCGTCGTGCTCTCGAAATTCAAGCTCGGCGTGGATGCCGCCAGCGGCGAGGCGCAGGGCGGCGTCGCCGCCGCGGTCGGCCGCGATGACGATCCGGATCTCCACGCTGCCGACACCATCGCCGCGGGCGACGGGCTCTGCGATCCCGCGATCGTCGCTGAGATTACCGCAGCCGGCGCGCAAGCGATCGAGGCGCTGATCCGCCTCGGTGTGAATTTCGACCGCGCTGGCGATGGCGAGCTCGCGCTCGGTCTCGAAGCCGCGCATCAGCGTCGCCGCATCGTTCATGCCGCGGGGGATGGCACCGGCCGTGCCATTCTGCGTGCCGTTGTCGCGGCGGTGCGTTGCACGCCCTCGATCGCGGTGATCGAGGAGGCCGAGGCGCGGCGCTTGATCCTGCGTGACGGCGCGATCGCCGGCGTGCTCGCGAGCGCCCGCGGCAAGCCGTTGCCGCTCTCGACCGATCGCGTCGTGATTGCGACCGGCGGGCTCGGCTATCTCTATCGGCATGCGACCAATCCCAAAGGCTCTTTCGGCCAGGGCGTGGCGCTCGCGCTGCGCGCCGGCGCCGCGCTCGCCGATCTGGAATTCGTGCAATTCCATCCGACGGCGCTCGATGTCGGGCTCGATCCGATGCCGCTCATCAGCGAGGCGGTGCGCGGTGAGGGTGCGATCCTCATCGACGAGACCGGCACGCGCTTCATGGCGGGCGAGGGCCGCGCCGAGCTCGAGCCGCGCGACGTCGTCTCGCGCGCGGTGTGGCGCCATATCGCGGCGGGTCATCGCGTCTTCCTCGATGCGCGCGCCGCGCTCGGCGCCCGCTTTCATAAGCGCTTCCCCGGCATCACCGCGCGTTGCCTCGCCGCGGGGATCGATCCGGCCACCGCGCCGATCCCGGTGCGGCCTGCGGCGCATTACCATATGGGCGGCATCGCGGTCGATCGCGCCGGCCGCAGCTCGGTGCCGGGGCTCTGGGCTTGCGGCGAGGCCGCGGCGACGGGGCTTCACGGCGCCAATCGCTTGGCGAGCAATTCGCTGCTCGAAGCCGCGGTCTGCGGCGGCTGGGTCGCCGAGAGCATTGCCGCGACGACCGCGAGCGCGCGGCCGCCGCTTGCGCTGATCGATTTGCCGCAAGCAGCCGATCCGACAGTTGTGCGCGCGATCCTCGAAGAGAAGGTCGGCGTGTTGCGCGATCGTCAATCGCTCACGGAAGCGATCACGGCGCTGGCGCCGCTCGCCTTCGGCAATGGCGCGGCGGCCGATCCCGCGCTGGTCGGACTGACGATCGCGGTCGCCGCGTATTTGCGCACCGAAAGCCGCGGCGGCCATTGGCGGAGCGATCATCCTCATGCCTCGCCGGCGCAGGCGCAGCGCCGGATCCTCGATCTCGCGGATGTCAGAACCGTCACGCATCGCGTTGCGGCTGAGTCTTCACCTCTTATTGCCGCGGAGTGAGCCATGAAAGTCCCGTCGCTGCCGCGCATCATGATCGAAGAGCAGGTGCGCGCGGCGCTGCTCGAGGATTTGGGCCGTGCCGGCGACATCACGACCGATGCGATCATCCCGCCCGCGACCCAAGCCGAGACGGC
>CAYMNX010000696.1:0-2636 GCA_964391905.1 uncultured Rhizobiaceae bacterium | reverse complement strand
ACACGATCGGACGTCGACGTATGATCACCGGCTGCTACGCAGCGACCGGGATACTCCTTGCCGCGGTGGCCGTGATGTTCGGGCTCGGGTTGTTAACGGCGTGGACGCAGACGATCGCCTGGATGCTCATCTTCTTCGTCGCGTCTGCCGCTGCGAGCTCGGCTTACATGACGGCGAGCGAGATATTTCCACTCGAGACGCGCTCATTTGCCATCGCCGTGTTTTACGGATTTGGCACTGCCCTCGGCGGGATCGCAGGCCCGCTTGTGTTCGGGCAGCTCATCGACATTGGCGACCCATGGCCGGTGGCCGGTGGTTATATCACAGTTGCTATCGTGATGCTGGCTGCCGCCGCAACGGAGCTCAAGCTCGGCATCGATGCCGAAGGCAAGTCCCTCGAGAGCGTAGCCGATCCGCTCTCCAGCTGATGGCACTGAGATTGCCGCCAGCTGCGGATGAGCGCCGGGCGAAGAATCCTAGGGTCGCGACGCCGCGATCCTCGACCTACGTAAAACGGCCACTGTCGCAGTGCCGCCAGCGGCGTTGCCGGAACCGGTCACGACGCTTGGATCGCACCGCGCGACGCGGCCCATCGTTGGCTTCCAAGGCGATAATTGCCCGGTCGGGTTTGCGGGTCGCGGCACAAGGCTCGGATTACGGGTTTCAGCATTACTGGCATCGCGGACGAATGGTAGGGAGATCGTGTCCCACCAAGTGGTGGGACACGAGCTTTACCTGCGAGTTCCCTGCTCAGCGTCGACAAGCATGGCGCCATAATCGCCAGCGCGTCGAAATTTCCTACCGAGCAAACCAACCCGGCGCCAGCTCACAGCGAAATTTGGCCATTCTTGCTCTAAGCCCGAGCCGGCTCAGCCCGCGACGCGCAGAATTTCTTCGATTTCGGGAATGCAGGAGCCGCAATTGGTGCCGGCTTTAAGAGCAAGACCGATGTCTGCGATCGTGGTCCGTCGACCTTCGTTCATGGCTTGCTCGATCGCCATGCGCGACACTGAAAAGCACGCGCAGACGGCACGATGTGCCGTCTGGCGCGGGGCTTCCGCGACCGCGAACAGCAACTGGCGCGCCGCTTCGTCGAACGGCCGACCGATGGCTGCCGCAATCTCCGCCCGATCCGGCAAGCCATGCCGCATGCCGAAGCCGAGCAGCACACATGACGAGAGCTTGCCGTCCACAAGATGCGCGAGGCGCAGAATGCCGCGCGCCGGATCGATGAGCGACACGCGCTCGGCAGCGACCGGTTGGTCAAGGAACTGCGACGCCCATTCGCGCGGCTCGGCCGCTTCCGGGAGGTGATTCCAGCCGCGCAGCTCCCAGAGCTCACCGCCTGGGATGGGAATGCGCGACCAGTGACAATCGCCCGTCTCGTGCGGGCGGCCGCCGCCGATCGCGAAACCGCTCCACAAAACTGGCACCGGCGCAAGGCTCGCCGCCGTCGCCTTCAGTTCCGGCTGTCCTGAAACTGGGTCGCGGGCCGCCGCGACCAAGCGAGCGATCGGCCCGGCAGAGGTAAAGCGGTCGTTCCAATGCATCGCAACGAAAATCTCGCCGCCGCGCTGCGCTTCGCTGACGCGCGCAGGGAACACGGCGCTGCCGTGCTCGGTGCGGATGCGCAGCAGATCACCATTTGCAACGCCCAGCTTGCGCGCATCGCCGGGGCTGAGATCGACGGTGGCCTCATCCTGATGCTGCATCAGTCGCGGCACGCGGCCCGTGCGCGTCATGGTGTGCCACTGATCGCGTATACGGCCCGTATTGAGCAAGAACGGATAGCGGCGGCTGACCCGCATCGCCGGCGGCGTCCAGGACGTCGGAACGAAGCGCGCGCGGCGATCGGACGTCGAAAAGAGACCATGGCCGAAGAGGCGCTCGCCGCATCCCGCGGCCTCGCGCATCGGCACCGGCCAGCGTCGCGGCGCAAGCTGCTGGTATTCGGCATCGCTCAGCGCGGCGAGCCCGCTGATGTCGAAAGCGCGCGCACCGCTGTTCTCGAAACCCGACAAGGCCGCATGTTCGCGAAAAATTTCAGCCGGGCCGTGATAGGCAAATGCCTCTGTCCATCCCATGCGCCGCGCGACCGCGCTCAAAATCCACCAATCGGGCTTTGCCTCGCCGGGCGGCGCACGGAAAGCCCTCTGGCGCGAAATGCGGCGTTCGGAATTGGTCACCGTGCCGTCCTTTTCGCCCCACGCCGCGGCCGGCAGAACGACATCGGCCAAAGCGGTGGTCTCGGTGTCGCAGCAATCGCTGACGACGACGAAAGGACAGGCATCAAGTGCGCGGCGCACGCTTTCGGCGCGTGGCATGCTGGCCGCAGGATTTGTTGCCATGATCCCGACTGCCTTGACGCGGCCGGCCTCGACTGCATCGAAGAGATCAACCGCTTTGAGACCGGGCGCGGTGGCGAGCCGCGGCGCACGCCAGAAGCGGCGTAAGCGGTCGATATCCGCGGCGTCGTCGAAATGCAAATGCGCCGCGAGCTGGTTGGCGAGGCCGCCGACTTCGCGCCCGCCCATCGCATTCGGCTGCCCCGTGACCGAGAACGGTCCCATGCCGGGACGGCCGATGCGGCCTGTCGCGAGATGGCAGTTAATGATGGCATTGACCTTGTCGGTGCC
>CAYMNX010000695.1:0-7038 GCA_964391905.1 uncultured Rhizobiaceae bacterium | reverse complement strand
CGGAGGTCGCGCGTCTTGGACATGGGCGTGTGCTCCGTTGACCTGCTCGGCACCCAATCTTTAGCCGTAAGGAAGATTTGTCAAATCAACGGCACGCAACTCTGAGCGATCCTCTTACTCATCCCGTTCTTGCGCAGTTTTGACATTTCTTGCGCAAATCTGCCGGCCGAGGACGACGCCAGGCCTCCGCTCCCATTCGCATCCCCACTTCGTCGTCGAAAAGGTGCTGCGACCTCGATGACCCGACATATCCGCGCAACCCTCGCCGCTATCGGCTTTGCGTTGGTGCTGGCTGCTTGCAACGATCAGCCCCGAGGGCCGCCGCTATTCGTCAATAGCGGGAGCTATGATTTGAGCGATCAATTCCGCGGCCCGAATGGCTATCCGCTCCCCGGCTGGGGACCTTAGCAGGGCACGGCCTCAGCCGCTGCCGAGCTTCTGCTCGTCGGCAATCGCCTTGTCGATCGCCTCGATCCATTCCTGCGCGTTTTTGATGCCGGCGGCACAATCTTCGCGATCGGCCCCGGGCTGAATTCCTTTCGCTGCGCATTCGCGGCGGAAGCTGACCAACAGGTTACGGAATTGTCTGAGATCATCGACGGCGGACAAGGGTGGCCTCGCTTATTATTTTCGTGTCTTCTTCCTGGCTTGCTGCGTCGGCCTTTCCTTCGCGATCTTCCTGAGACGCTTTTCGAAGGCGACTTCGTCGTGGTCCGCCTTCAGCATATTGGCGGCCTCGATCGCCTCGTCGGCCTGCGATGCGGCCCGTCGTCGCGAGGGGCGTCTCGTTCTGCGCATTGCCATAGAGACAGTCTCGTCTTTTCGTTTCCGCTCCGCAAGCCGCGTCCCGTCGGCCTGTCATTTCGACTTGAAATAACCGCCCCATCCCGGCAGCGGATAGCCGTCCGGCCCGCGATAGGCATCCCGCCAATCATAGCTGCCGCTATTGACCAAGGGCGGCCGGCCCATCGGCGGGTCGCTGCAAGCGACCAGCATCAGCGCCAGGCCGATGATACTAAGTGGCAGATTCAGCCGAACCGGTCCCATGTGAGGAACATATGGCGTCGGATCGAGAAACCGCCAAACCGGCGAAAGCAGCGGCGTCGCCCCGGATGAAGCACTATTTTCAAGCAAGGAGGTGTCGAATGGAATTCGAAGATTTGAGTGATCTCGATCAGGCTCGTGCCCTGGCGGCGGTGACCGCCGCTTTCACGAGAGACGACTGCCAGTCGATCAAGCAATGGGCGGTCGCGAGGGGCATCACGCCCCAAGAAGCATGGGATGAAGTGCTGGCCGATCAGGACATTCCGGCCTGCCGCATCCCCGATCGGCTTTCATGCGACTGACAGAAAGCCCCGCGGATGCGGGCCTTTCCATATCGGCAGCGGTGTCGGTACCGGGTTTGACCGGTGCTTCCCCGGTTGGGGCGCCGTTCCGAAGGAATGACGGCGCCCCTCATCCTCTGCTGTCGAATATCGGCAACCGAATTTCTTCATGCCAAATAATTCAAGTTATTTGCCGTCGCCGGTGCCGGCGCTCGATCCGTTCGTCGAGGAATCCATGCCGCCGCGGCGCGTTGCCCCGCTCGAATCCGCCCCGTTGTGAGAGGCGCTGCCATTGCTCGTCTCGGGGCGGGTACCCGCTTCCTGGCCCGATGAATCGCCGCTGCCGTCCCTGCTTGTTCCCGATGTCGCCGGGGGCGCCCCGGTGACGGGCGAGTGCGGACCGGGTCCCGCATTATTCGACGGCGGGCCGGGCGTATTATCGGACCCCATATTCTGAGCAAGCGCAGTCCCGGCGGTGGTCAGCGCCAGGATCGCCGTTGAGAGCAGTAGTCGCTTCATTGCCATGATTCCTTCTGACTTCTCGCCCGACGGGCGGGTGATAGGCTGACAACCGTGCGAGCGGAAAACAGTTGCGCCGAGGTGGAGAGGTCTTGCATTTTTCTTGGAAAAGCCGCGAAGGAGGGCTTGCCGGCACGGCTGGCGGAGAATTTTCGTGGTCTTATTGGCAGCGCATGGGCGGCGGTCACGAAGTCGGCGTGCCGCAGATGTCGCAAAGCGGATCTGCCGCCGCCGGAACTGCCAAGCAACGAGCCTGTTGCTTAAGTAAGGCGATATGGCGGGAGGGTGCGCATGAATTGGATGCCCAGCAATATTCTGGTATTCGGCATCGTGCTGTTGTTCGTCGGCGGAATTTTGGCGATGAAGGGCGTTGTCAGGGAGGACGCGAATACAGTTCACGCAAGCCATCTGCCGGTGCGGGTCACGCTGCGCCGCAGCCTGCCACGCCGCGGCGTGTGCCCTGTCGGGATCGCGCTGATCGTGGCCGGCGTGTTGTGCATAGCCGCCTCCTATTTCATGCGGCTTTGATTCATCGCCCCGCTCAATCGCGCCATCGCGAGAAGCCCGGCAGATATGTCTGCTCCTGCCTAGCGCCTGCGGCCATGACCGATCTGCTTCGATCGTCCCGAATGGCCACGATCGCGCCGCCGTGGCACGGGTTCACAGAGGCGATCACCGCGCTCGTCGATAACGGCGCTTAATCCTGATATCGATTCACTCTTCTTCATTACTAAGCTAGTCAAGCGCTTTCCCAAAAATACGAGGCGACTTTTACTAAGCTTTAGGAAGCTCGTGCCAGCTTATCTGCAATGAATGCGGTAGTGGGCATGGTAGACGTAGCACATCACGAGCACCTCGTTCTCGACGGCGCCTTGACGGTTCGAAACATCGCGGCGGTTTACGCCAAGGTCGCCGACGCGTTGCAGCATCACGCGGCCGTCGCGATCGATTGCGATACCGCGACAGAGATCGATCTGAGCTTCGTTCAACTGCTCATCGCAGCGCGCAAGACCGCCTCGAACAGCGGCAGATCACTTGCGCTCGCGCGTCCCGCCTCGGGCGCTCTGCGCGATGCTTTGACGCGCGGCGGATTGCTTCCCGCCGCGGAGGTTGCCGGCGACGACGCGGCATTCTGGCTCAGAGGAGCGGATCCGACATGACGAAGACGGTTCTGACGGTCGATGATTCGGCGAGCATGCGCCAGATGGTGAAGCTGACGCTCTCGGGAGCCGGCTATCAGGTGGTCGAGGCGAGCGACGGCGCGGACGGGCTCGCGAAAGCGCAGGCAGCGGCGATGGACATGGTGGTGACGGATCTCAACATGCCGGTGATGAACGGGCTGCAGCTGATCCGAGAGCTGCGCAAGCTGCCGACCTATAAGGGCATTCCGATCCTCTTCCTCACCACCGAATCCGATGCGGCGATAAAGCAGGAGGCGAAGGCGGCCGGCGCGACCGGCTGGATCACCAAGCCGTTCCAGCAAGAGCAGCTCGTGACCGTCGTCAAGAAGGTGCTCGGCTCGTGACCGCGGCGGATCCGTCCGAAACCTTTCGACAGGAAGCGCAGGAGCTGCTCGAGCAGCTCGAGCATGCGCTGCTCGATCTCGAGCGCGCACCCGACGACAGCGATCTGATCGACAGCGCCTTCCGCGCCTTGCACACGATCAAGGGCTCCGGCTCGATGTTCGGCTTCGAGGCCGTCGCAACCTTCACCCACCACGTCGAGACCGCCTTCGATCTCGTTCGCAAGGGAAAAGTCGCGCCGAGCCGCGAGCTGATCGCGGTGACGCTTGCGGCCAAGGATCACATGCGCGGATTGATCGAGCGGCCCGAGACGGCGGCGCCCTCGTCGGGCGAAGCGATCCTCGCCGAGCTTCAGCGCGTCGTCGAAGGGGCTTCCACGGCGGAGGATGCGGGTCTCGTGACCTGGCGCATTCGCTTTCGCCTGCCCAAAGACGCGATGGCGATGGGCACCAATCCGCTTTTGCTGCTCGACGAGCTGCGCGGGCTGGGCTCGGCCACGATCGTCGCGCAAACGGAAGCCGTTCCCGCGCTCGATGCTCTCGATCCGACCGATTGCCATATCGGCTGGGATGTGGTTCTGACGACCGCACAGCCGCGCGCGACGATCGAGCAGGTATTTTTATTCGTCATCGACGATATGGAGCTTTCGATCGAGCGTCTCGAGGCGGGGAAGGAATCCGACCGGCTCGGCGAAATTCTCGTCGACCGCCGCGATGTCGCGGCGGAGGACGTCGATTCGGCGCTCGCGCAGCAAGAGCCCCTCGGCAAGCTTTTGGTCAAATCGGGCAATCTCTCGGAAGAGAAGGTTGCGTCGGCATTGGCCGAGCAGAAGCATCTGCGCGGCGAAGCGCGTGCGGCAAAGAGCGCCGACAGCATCCGCGTTCCGGCCGAACGGCTGGACGAGCTCATGGACCGCATTGGCGAGCTGGTGATCGCGCAATCGCGGCTGACCCAAGTCGCGAGCGCGAGCCACGATATCGAGGTAAAGTCCGTCGCCGAGGAAATCGAACGCCTCACCTTCGAGCTGCGCGAGACGACGATGAGCGTTCGCCTCGTGCCGATCGGCTCGCTCTTCGCGCGGTTTCGCCGCCTCGTTCATGATCTCTCGCGCGAGCTCGGCAAGGAGATCAGCCTCATCACGATCGGCGAGGAGACGGAGCTCGATAAGACGGTGATCGAGCGCCTCAACGATCCGCTGGTGCATCTCATCCGCAACGCGATCGATCACGGTCTCGAAGCGCCCGAAGGGCGCCGCGCCGCCGGCAAATCGGCGCAAGGGCGGATCACGCTGTCGGCGCGGCATTCCGGCGCCGAGGTTCTGATCTCGATCGTCGATGACGGCCGCGGCCTCGACCGCGCGCGCATCCAGGCGCGCGCCGAGGAGAACGGGCTCATCGCGCCCGGGGCCAAGCTGTCGGACAGCGAGCTCTTCCAGGTGCTTTTCCAGCCCGGCTTCTCGACCGCGCGCGAGGTGACGAACCTGTCGGGCCGCGGCGTCGGCATGGATGTGGTCAAGCGCACGATCGAGGGATTGCGCGGCACCATCGATATTGCGAGCACGGCCGGGCGCGGCACGGAAATCACGCTCCGCCTGCCTTTGACGCTCGCAATCATCGACGGACTTCTGGTCCGTGTCGGCAAGGGCCGCTACGTCATTCCTCTCGCCGCCGTCGAGGAATGCGTCGAGCTAACCGCCGAGGTCGATGCGCGCTCCAAGGGCCGCAGCTTCCTCAATATCCGCGACGACCTCGTGCCCTTTTTGCGGCTGCGCGAATTGTTCAATACCGCAGCGCCGCCCGATCCCTTCCAGAAGGTCGTGATCGTTTCCTCGGGAGATCTTCGCGTCGGCCTCGTCGTCGATCAGGTCATCGGCGACCACCAGACCGTGATCAAGTCGCTGTCGAAGCTCCACGCCGATGTCGAGACCTTTTCCGGCGCGACCATTCTTGGCGATGGCACCGTGGCTCTCATCCTCGATATCGCGCATCTCGTCGAATATGGACAGATGCGCGAAGAGCGGTTGCGGGCGGCGGTCTGAGCGGAACGGAGGGGCGACTCCTCATGGGAAAATGGAGCGGCGACAAATCGCTTGAGGTTCTGACGCTCGATTTGCAAGGCGAAATCTTTGCTATCGAGGCGGCGCAGGTGCGCGAGATTCTCGATCTCGTTCCGATCACCGAAGTACCGGGAAGCCAGCCTTTCGTCGGCGGCCTCATCAATGTCCGCGGCAAGGTCGTGCCGCTGGCCGACCCGCGCTTCAAATTCGGCATGGACCAGCGGCCCGCGACGATCGATACACGCATCGTCGTCATCGAGATCGACCTCGATGGCGATCCGACATTGGTCGGCATTCGCGCCGACAAGGTCCATGAGGTGACCGACGTGGCGGCCGCCTCGCTCGAAGAGACGCCGAAGATCGGAATGAGATGGCGTCCCGAATTCATCCGCTGCATCGGCAAGCGCGGAACCGATTTCATCGCTGTCCTCGATATCGGGCGCGTTTTCGCGACGGGGATTGATGACGAGCCCCCTGCGGTCGCGCCGCAACCTGCCTCGCAACCGGTCGCCGTCTGAATTCCAGCAAGATAGGGTCTTCCATGCGCGTTACCATCAAGATGAAATTGGGCCTCGCCTTCGGCGGCGTCATCCTGCTGGCCGCGGTGATGGCATGGGTCGGGATCACGAATCTCGCCGCGCTCGATGCAACCATGGAGGGGCTGATCCAAGGCCCGATCCAGCGCGGCGACGACGCCCAGGACACTTACGCCGACATGCTCGAGATCGTGCGGGCGGAGAAGAACATCGTCCTGGCGGACAACAAGGATCAGATCGGCCAATATGACCGTCAGATCGCCAAATTGCGCCAGGACATGCAGGCGCGGATCGACAAGGCGACTGCCGACGCTCCGCCAGAGGACCGGCCGAAATGGACGGCGTTCAGCGTCGCCTGGCAGAAATATCTCAGCGAGGACGATGCTCTTCGCGACGCCGCCAAGCACGACGACCTCGCCAAGGCGAAGGCGATCTCGACCGGCGAAGGACGCCAGCTCGTCGCCGATGCGCAAAAGCAGCTCGATGACATCGTCGAGCGGAACCAGAAGGCGACGGCGGAGAGCAAGGCCGAGGCGGCGCATCAATATGAGAGCGCACGCTGGTTGCTGCTCGTCACGGTGATCGCGGTGCTGCTGATCGCGACCGGCACCGCCACGTGGATCGCGCTCGCGATCAGCACCGGGCTGAGCCGGGCCGGCGCGCTTGCCGATGCGGTGGCGCTGGGCGATCTCGAGCAGCAGATCGCGGTACGCTCGAATGACGAGATCAAGGACCTGGTCGATGCCTTGAACCGCATGACGACGGCGCTGCGCGCGACGGCAAAGGTCGCCGACGCGATCTCGGCGGGCGACCTCACCGTCGAGGCCAATCGCCTCTCCGACAAGGACATGCTCGGCATCGCGCTCGAGCGCATGCTGGAGAAGCTCCGCTCGGTTGTATCGGAGGCGCTGTCTGCGGCGGAGAACGTGTCGTCGGGGAGCCAGGAGCTGTCGGCGAGCGCGGAGGAGCTGTCGCAGGGGGCGACGGAGCAGGCGTCCTCGACCGAGGAGGCCTCGGCCTCGATGGAAGAGATGGCGGCGAACATCAAGCAGAACGCCGACAATGCCGGGCAGACGGAG
>CAYMNX010000694.1:0-10085 GCA_964391905.1 uncultured Rhizobiaceae bacterium | reverse complement strand
CTCGCCGCCGCGCTCCGGCCCTTGAAGCCCGACCTGCTCGCCGGGATCGAATCGCGCGGCTTTCTCGTGGCGGCGCCGATCGCCTATGCCCTCGAGACGGGCTTCGTCATGATCCGCAAGAAGGGCAAGCTTCCGGGCCCGATCATTCCCCATAGCTACGACCTCGAATACGGCAGCGATACGGTCGAGATCCAATCCGACGCGATCGCGCCCGGGCAGCGCATCGTGCTGGTCGACGATCTCCTGGCGACCGGCGGGACCATGGCCGCGGCGGTGCGGCTCTGCCGCATGGTCGGCGGCAATGTCGTCGGCACCGCCTTCATCATCGAGCTCGCGGCGCTCAAGGGGCGCCAGAAGCTCGACGTACCGGTGACGGCGCTCGTCAGCTACGAATCCTAGCGAGCAGGCGGCCCGCGATCACGACCACGGCCGCGATGAAGACGAGGAGGAGCGTCGCAAGCGCGTTGATCTGGGGGCTGACGCCGAGGCGCACGCTCGAGAAGATCACCATCGGCAAGGTCGTCGCCGCGGGCCCGGTGGTAAAGCTCGCAATCACGAGATCGTCGAAAGAGAGGGTGAAGGCGAGAAGCCAGCCCGCGACGAGCGCCGGCGCGATCAGCGGCAGGGTGATCACGGCGAACACCTTCCACGGCTTGGCGCCGAGATCGAGCGCCGCCTCCTCGAGCGAGCGATCGAAGGAAGAGAGCCGCGCCTCGACCACGACCGACACATAGGCGAGTCCCAAGGTCATGTGGGCGATCACGATGGTGACGACGCCCCGGCCGCGCGGCCAGCCGATCGTCTGCTCGAGGGCGACGAAGAGCAGGAGCAGCGAGAGGCCGATGATGACTTCGGGCATCACCAAAGGCCCAGTGACGAGCGCGCCGAAGAGCGTGCGGCCCCGGAAGCGGCGATAGCGCGAGAGGACGAAGCCCGCGAGCGTGCCGAGGACGAGCGCGCCGGTCGCGGCGAAGAACGCGATCTCGAGGCTCGTCAGCGCCGCGCGCTTGATCGGCTCGTTGGCGGCGAGCTCGCCATACCAGTGAAGGGAGAAGCCCGCCCAGACCGTGACGAGCCGCGATGCGTTGAAGGAATAGAATATGACCGAGGCGATCGGCGCATAGAGAAAAAGAAAGCCCAGGACGAGCATGGTCGCAAGAAAGGGCGAGAGCCGGTTGATCATAGGCGTTCCGCGGTAAGATGGCGCCGCAGCACGCCCATCGGGACGACGAGGAGCAGCAGCATCGCCACCGCGACGGCCGCGGCGACCGGCCAGTCGCGATTGGTGAAGAACTCGTCCCACAGCACCTTGCCGATCATCAGCGTGTCGGGCCCGCCCAAGAGCTCGGGGATGATGAACTCGCCGCACATCGGAATGAAGACGAGGAGGCATCCCGCGATGATGCCGGGCAGCGACAAGGGCAAGGTGACACGCCAAAAGGTCTGCGACGGTCGGCAGCCGAGATCCGCCGCCGCTTCGAGGAGCGCGGGGTCGAGCTTCTCGAGCGCCGCATAGAGCGGCAGCACCATGAACGGCAGGTAGGAATAGACGAGACCGACATAGACGGCGAAGGCGTTGTTGAGGAGCGGCAGGGGTGCGTGAACGAGGCCGAGGCTCAACAGCGCGTTGTTGACGAGGCCGTTCTCCTTGAGGAGCCCGATCCACGCATAGACGCGGATGAGGAAGCTGGTCCAGAACGGCAGGATGACCAAGAGCAAGAGGATATTGCGCCATCGCGCGGGCGCGCGCGTCATGCCATAGGCGAGCGGATAGCCGATCAGCAGGGCAAGGAAAGTCGCCCCGGCCGCGAACCACAGCGCGTTAGCGTAGGCGCGGGCATAGAGGCTATCGCTTAAGAGAAAAAGATAATTGTCGAGCGTCGCCTGCACATGGCCGTCGGCGAAGAGCGGCGTATAGGGCGGGATGCCGAGCGCCTGATCGGCGAGGCTGATCTTGAGGACGATCGCGAAGGGCGCGAGAAAGAACAGCGCAAGCCACCCGTAGGGCAACAAGATCACGGGCAGGCGGCGCCAGCGCTCGGCGGCGAGAACCGGTCGGGCTTCGCGGCTCATGGCTCGAGCACGATCGCCGCCTCACGCGTCCAGCCGAGCGCCACCGGCTGACCCGGCGCGTAGCTCCCATGGCTGCGCCGCACGCTGTTGGGCTGGGTGACGCGCACCACCTTGCCGCTCGCAAGCTCGACCTCGATGTCGGATGCCTCGCCGCGATAGGCGACGCCGCGCACGGTGCCGGCGAGCGCGTTCGGCCAATGCGCATCCGGCGCCGCCTTCACCACGATCTTCTCGGGCCGCAGCGCGAGCGCGATCTCGGTGCCCGGCGCGAGATCGCGCTCATACGAGACCCAGAACCGGCTGTTCGTCTCCGCGCAGTCGAGCATGAGAAGCCCGCTCTCCGCCGCGACCACGCGCGCGGCAAAGAGATTGACGGCGCCGAGAAAGCCGGCGACGAAGCGATTGCCGGGGCGCTCATAGACCTCGTCGGGCGCGCCGATCTGGACGATGCGGCCCTTGTCCATCACGGCGAGGCGCGAGGCCATGCTCATCGCCTCCTCCTGGTCATGCGTCACCATGAGAAAGGTGATGCCGACCCGTTGCTGGATGCGCACGAGCTCGAAGCGCGTCTCCTCGCGCAGCTTGCGATCGAGCGCCGTCAGCGGCTCGTCGAGCAGGAGGAGCTTCGGCTCCAGCACCAGGGCGCGCGCCAGCGCCACGCGCTGCCGCTCGCCGCCCGAAAGTTGCTGCGGCTTGCGCCGCGCGAGAGACGCGAGCTGGACGAGATCGAGCATCGCCGCGACGCGGCGCTCGATCTCGTCGCGCGGCAGCTTCGCCTGGCGCAGCCCGAAAGCGATGTTGTCGGCGACGCTCATATGCGGAAAGAGCGCGTAGGATTGGAACATCATATTGACGGGCCGGGCATAGGGCGGCACGCGCGCCATGTCCGCGCCAGCGATGAGGATGCGCCCCTCATCCGGCTGCTCGAAACCGGCCAGCATGCGCAAGAGCGTCGTCTTGCCGCAGCCCGAAGGGCCCAGCAGCGCGAAGAACTCGCCTTCGGCGAGGGCGAGCGAGACGCCGTCGACCGCCGCCGCCGCGCCATGCGGATAGCGCTTCACCACGCGCTCGATCGCGAGAAGCGGCGTCACGACCGTCACTGACCCGTCTTGATGCGAGTCCAGGCGCGGGTCCGCAGCCGCTCATATTGCAGCGTGACCGGCTTGTCGAAGAAGAGGCGGGCGCGCACCTCGGGCGGCGGATAGATCGCCGGGTCGCCGCTGACGCTCGGATCGACGAGGCGCGTCGCAGCCTGATTGGGATTGGCATAGCCGACCGCGTTGCTGATTGCCGCGGCGACCTCGGGCTTCAGCACATCGTCGATGAAGCGCAGCGCGTTGCCGGGATGCGGCGCATCGGTCGGGATCGCCATCATGTCGATCCACATCATCGCCCCTTCCTTCGGGATGGTGTAGGCGATCTCGATGCCGTTCTTGGCATCGCGCGCCCGGTTGCGCGCCTGAACCACATCGCCCGAATAGCCCCAGGCGACACAGAGATCGCCATTGGCGAGATCGTTGATGTATTCCGAGGAATGGAACTTGCGGATATAGGGGCGGATCGCCTGGAGCGCGGCGGCGGCCCGTTCGAGATCGGCGGGATCACGGCTCAGCGGATCGCGGCCCAGATAGGCGAGCGCCGCGGGCACGAGCTCCTGCGCGCTGTCGAGAAGCGAGATGCCGCAGGAAGCGAGCTTCTTCGCATTCTCGGGATCGAAGATGAGGGCCGAGCTGTCGACCGGCGCCGCATCGCCCAAGGCGGCCTTGACCTTCGCGACATTGTAGCCGAAGCCGGTCGTGCCCCACATGTAGGGCACGCCATACTGATTGCCCGGATCGGCATTGGCCGCGGCGGCGAGGATCTGCGGGTCGAGATTGCCATAATTCTCGAGCGCCGCCTTGTCGATCCGGCGATAGATCCCGGCCGTCGCCTGGCGCGCGAGATAGGGCGAGGCCGATGGAACAACGATGTCGTAGCCCGAATGGCCGGCCGAGAGCTTCGCCTCGAGCACGTCGTTGCTGTCATAGACGTCGTAATTGACCTTGATGCCGGTCTCGCGCTCGAAATCCGGCACCGTGTCTTCGGCGATGTAGTCGGACCAATTGTAGATGTTGAGGCGCTTTTCCTCCTGCGCGCCGGCGGTGCCGGCGGCGAGCGTCAACACGAAGAAAAGCAATCCGAGGCGATGTCCGCTCATGCGCTCATCCGATGCGGCGTGGCGACATGGGATTCGGCGGTCTCGTGGAACAGCCGGTAATCGACCACGCGCCGCCCATTCTCGGCATGCGTGATGATGTCAACGAAGCGCCGATTCCACAATATTTCATCGCTCAGGTAAGCATGCCGCGCATAGACTGTCTGCGACGTGGTCTCGTCATACCCCATGATCCCGATGACGATCTCGCCTCTCTGCTGCATCAGACTCTCGCGATTCTCGCCGAAGAGAGGGCTCGCCTCGTTGATCGGATGCATCACTGTCCAGGAGAGCGCGAACATCGGCGTATGCGGCCGCGACACGTGCAAATCGTGAAAGCGCCGCATCGGCACGCCCTCGAGACTAACCTCCTCGCGCACCAAAGCAACCGAGACATGCGCCTCGAAGATCTGGTTGCGGCGCTGATTGGCGGCGCGAAACATCAAGGTGGGGACGCCGTCATGGAGCGTCACCACGGCAACCCGGCTGAACATCACCCGCGCCGTCGGCCGCGAGAAGCGCGCGAAGACGAGACCGGTGACGAGCGCCAGGGTCGTCATGCCGAGGAGAACCTCAACGGTGACAAGAATATTGGCGTAGAGCGTCGCCGGCCGCATATCGCCGTAGCCGATCGTCGCCGTCGTCTGCACGCTGAAGAAAAACGCATCGGCCAGGGAATGCGGCCGCGCATTGGCGATGCTGCCGTCCTGCATGAGATAAAGGCCGGCGAAGAAAAGATTGAGCAGCACATAGGCCGTCATCGTCACGGCGAAAAGCGCCGTCCACGGCATGGTGAGGAGATGATGATAGGCATCGAGCCGCCAATCGTGACGGTCGGTGATCCGGTGAATCGAGCTCATCGCCCGCGCCGTTGTCACGCGCCCGGGCTCGGGGTTGCGCTTACGGCGCCGCGTCACCGCGCCTCCGGTGAGCGTTGCCGCCTGCTCAACCCGTTAGGGCTCCCGATGCGATCGAAGCTCGTCACTGCAGATGAGCGCGATTGAAGTCGACCTGGTTCTTGTCCAACTGAAAACCGACGATCACCGTATAGACGTTTCCGAGCTGCGGATTCTTCAGGGGCAGATGCGCCGTCACCGTCTCGGTCGAGCGCATGGTCGGCGCATTGGCGGGAAAATCGAGCCCGAAATTGAACTGCTGCTTGCCGAGGATATTGCCGGTGCTGTCGGCGATGGCGACGAAATAGGGCAGATCGATATGCTTGATGTTGGGCCCCGTCCTGAGCGCCGAGAATTCGATGGTGAGATAGGTCGCGACGCCGGCGTCGTCCTTGCCGCAGGTCGAACTGACCGAGGCGATGCGCCCCGCGGTCTGGACATCCTCATCCGTGCCGCCCGGCGCGAGGCGCGCGATGGTCTGCAGATCGGGAACCGTCGTCGCCGAGGGGCAGGTGAAGGTGCCCTGATTCGCGCCAAAATTCGAGCATCCGGCGAGCCCGAAAAGGGCGGGTGCGACGAGAACCCCGATGCGCATCGCATCGCCGATTCGGTTCATCGCCCCTTCCTTGCGCGCGACCCCTGTACTAGGTTCCATGCCTGCGGCAGCCGATCAAAACCGGCTCGCACTTTATTCGACGCGTGCGCGGGGCACAAGCGTGAGGCGACGAGCCGCAACGATGCCATGGCTGTTTATACCGACGTACCCGACGACGAACTCAAGACCTTTCTCGCCGATTATGCGCTAGGCGAGCCGATCTCATGCAAGGGGATCGCCGAGGGCGTCGAGAATTCGAACTATCTGCTGCGAACCGAGCGCGGCACCTACATCCTGACGCTCTACGAAAAGCGCGTCGATCCCGCCGACTTGCCCTTCTTCCTTGGCTTGATGGACCATCTCGCGAAGAAAGGGATCGCCTGCCCCGTTCCGGTTCATGCCCGCGACGGCCAGGCGCTGCGACAGCTATGCGGCCGGCCGGCGGCGATCGTGAGCTTTCTCGACGGCATGTGGCCGCGCCGGATCGAGCCCTATCATTGCGGCGGCGTCGGCGGCGCGCTGGCGGCGCTGCATCAAGCCGTCGCCGATTTTCCCGGCACCCGCGCCAACAGCCTCTCGCTCGCCGGCTGGCGGAAGCTCTATGAGGCGTGCCGCGCGCGCGCCGACGAGGTGCAAAGGGGGCTTGCCGCCGAGCTCGACGCCGAGCTTGCGGCGCTCGAGCAAGCCTGGCCGCGCCAATTGCCGCACGGCGTCATCCATGCCGACCTCTTTCCCGACAATGTCTTCTTCCGCGGCAACAAAGTGTCGGGCCTCATCGATTTCTATTTCGCCTGCACCGACGCCTTTGCCTATGACGTCGCCATCTGCCTCAATGCCTGGTGCTTCGAGGCCGACGGCAGCTTCAACATCACCAAGGCGCGGCTCTTGCTCGCGAGCTATCGCGCCAAGCGGCCCTTCAGCGCCGCCGAATTTGCGGCATTGCCGATCCTCGCCCGCGGCAGCGCTCTGCGCTTTCTCCTGACCCGGCTCTACGATCGCCTCAATCAGCCGCCGGGCGCGCTCGTCAAGCCCAAGGATCCGCTCGAATACCTGGCAAAGCTGCGCTTCCATCGCGGCATCACCCAAAGCGGCGCCTACGGCCTCGATCCCTCATGAGGGTCGACATCTATACCGACGGCGCGTGCAGCGGGAATCCCGGCCCGGGCGGATGGGGCGCGATCCTCCGCTCCGGAGAGCATGAGAAGGAGCTCTGGGGTTCCGCCCCCGAGACCACCAACAACCGCATGGAGCTGATGGCGGCGATCGCCGCGCTCGAGGCCTTGAAGCGCCCGAGCGAGGTTCACCTCCATACCGACAGCATGTATCTGCGCGACGGCATCACGCGCTACATCCATAAATGGAAGGTGAATGGGTGGAAGACCGCCGACAAGAAGCCGGTGAAGAATGTCGATCTGTGGCAGCGGCTCGAAGCGGCGCTCGGGCGGCATGATGTCCAGTTCCACTGGGTCCGCGGCCATGCCGGCCATCCCGAGAACGAGCGCGCCGACGCGCTCGCCCGCAAAGGCTGCGCAGCGGCGCGGGGAAGCGATCCGAGCTAAATCCTGCTCGCGCGACCGAGGTTGGCTCAGCCCGTCGTCGCGCGAGCAGGCCAAAAATCAAAGCGCGCGGAGAATGGCGTCGGCGCTCGAGACCTCGAAAGCGCCCGGCGCTTCGACATTGAGCGTCTTGACGACGCCGTTGTCGACAACCATCGCATAACGCTTCGAGCGCACGCCCATGCCCGGGCCGGTCAGATCGAGCTCAAGGCCGAGCTGCTTCGTGAAGGCGGCGGCGCCATCGGCGAGCATCAGCACCTTGCCGTCGGTCTTCTGAGCCTTGCCCCAGGCCCCCATCACGAACGCGTCGTTGACCGCCAGGCAGGCGACGGTATCGATGCCCTTGCTCTTGATCTCCGCCGCCTTCTCGACGAAGCCCGGCAGATGCTTGGCCGAGCAGGTCGGCGTGAATGCGCCCGGCACGGCGAACAGCACCACCTTCTTGCCGCCAAAAATCTCTTCGGTCGAAATGTCCTTGGGCCCTTCCGCCGTCATGGTCTTGAGCTTGGCCGAAGGAATCTTATCGCCCACCGCAATCGTCATCGCCTGCCTCCTCCTCAGTCTTAAGACGAAGGCCCCACCTTACCGGGTCGATCGTGGAAAATCACCCCCTCGGGATGGTCGGGAGCGCGCGGCGCGGCGGACTGGCTTGCCCGCTCAGATGTGACGATTCAGCGATCCATCGACGCCGAGTCCGGCTTGCGCCCTTGCGCCGCGAAGCTCGCGCAGCAACACGAACATCTTGTGGCCCAGCACGAAATTGTCGCGGCTCAGCTCGTTATTGTAGCGTATGAGCAAGTTGATTGCGTAGCAGGTGAAGAAGGTGACGCCAAGGAAAAGAAGAACATGGATTGATTCAGCGCAACTCGGCGGCATCAGCGAGTAGTAGGGCTTGATGAAGAAGTATCGCAGGCAGAGGCCGCTGAGGAGTGTCGCCGCCGCGCCCATTCGAAACCCGCCGAGCAAGCAGCAGACGACAATACCCGGCAAGTAGGGAAGATAGGGCGCATTCACCTCCACACTTGAAAATGCCTGCGCCGTCAGAGCACCGAAAGCAACGCACGCGCCGATGATGGCGGATCTGAAAAGAATGTCGGGAATGCACTGCTTCATAAAGTGGAGACTCCCTGATCCGGCTTTTGTGTTACCTTCGCGGCGCTCGCCTTGATCGCGCCCAAGGGGGCTGAACCGCGGCTGGCTTTTGCCGAGGATATTGGGTTATATACCGAGTTCTCCGCAAGACAGAATAACGGCGCACGCCCATCAGCGCCACGACTCGGCCTTCGCTTGCTTCAGGACAGGGACAATCGAAGTTTCAAATGATGCGAAAGCCCCCACCGAGCCCTGCCGTTCTCGATCGGCCGTTCCTGCTGGGCAAATACTTGCCGTTCCGCATCAATGTCCTGAGCAATCAGCTGAGCCGGCGCATCGCGCGATTCTATGGCGAGCAATATAAGCTGACCGGGCCCGAATGGCGTATCATGGCCGTGCTCGGTCAGAGTGGCGCGCAAAGCGCGCTCAACCTCGCCGAGCAGACGACCATGGACAAGGTCAGGGTCAGCCGGGCGATCGCGAAGCTGCTCAAATCGGGCGTCGTCACGCGTCAATCCGATCCGGAAGATCGACGGCGCGCGATTCTCAATCTGACCGCGAAGGGACAAGCGATCTATGCCGAGATCGTGCCCCTGGTGCAGGACATCGAGGCCGACATTCTCGCGATCCTCAGCAACGCCGAGCGCACGGCGCTCGAGCGCGTGCTCGCGAAAATCGAAGCGCATATCGGCGGCGCGAATGTCGATTCGGCATTCGACGAGCCGCGACCGAACGATTGAGGCGCCCGGCGGCCTGAGTCGCCCCGCCTGCCGCTATGTCGCGGTGCAACACTCTAAATAATAGCGCTTTATCCCCTCGGACAATCTAGAGAAGTTGCTGTCGGCCATTACGGCGCCGAAATCTGCCGGATTCACTCAAAATAATTGACCATGACTAATCATTAGCATTAGCTATCTTGCTCGGGCTTCGGATGCCCGTCGGGGAATCAGACTTTTGGGGAGTCATCATGGACAAGAAAATCACAGGGACCGTTGCGCTTGGGAGTTTGACTGCGGTCGTCGCTCTTTTGGCCGGCCTTTCTAATGCCGATGCCCAGTCTGCGCCGCAGCGCGCGCCGGGCGCCGGATCCTTCCCGCAATCTTTCCTGATTCCGGGCACCAACACTTCGATCGCCGTTTACGGCGTCATCAAATCGACCTGGAAAGCCCAATGGGGGGCCCAGCATCTATCCAATGCGGGATTCCCCAATGGCGGCGCGAGCGTGCCTTTCCCCTATACCACCTTGGCTTTGGATGGGCCGGGCGCGGCGCGCGTCGGTCCGACGCCGGGGCAGCGTTCGCTCCATGGCGGGCTCAATGCCTTCGCCAATGCCTCGACCGTGACCTTCGAGACCCGCACGCCAAGTTCCTTGGGCGAGGTCAAGACCGTCCTCGCCATGGACATGAACCTCCTCCCGAACCAGGCCAATTACAGCACCTCGACGACGACACAGAGCATCAAGCCGAGTCCCGGCCAAGGCAACACCAATGCGCCGCGCCTCCTCTGGGCCTATGCCACGATCGGTCCCTGGCTCATCGGCCAGTACAACACCGCCTGGGCCGATCCGCTGCTCTTTCCGGATATCAGCGATGCGGGATTCAATCCCGGCTATATGAACACGGCGAATATCCGCCAGCCGCAGATCCGCTACACCTATCTCGCCGGCAATGGCATCTCGC
>CAYMNX010000693.1:0-5263 GCA_964391905.1 uncultured Rhizobiaceae bacterium | reverse complement strand
CACAATCAGATAAGCAGAGCCTCGTCGTCACAAGCCTAGTCGGCTTGAGACGACGAGGCTCGGGATGACTCGCCCCCGTGATCCACAGGGCTGTGCATCGAATAGGCCATTCCACCGCGCGCGCCTTTTGGTAACATCGCCGCCATGGAAAACACCGCGTCAAACGTGACGCCCTTGCGCGAGGGCGAGACGGCCTATCGCACCCCGCCTGCCAATATCGAGGCCGAGCAAGCGCTGCTGGGCGCGATCCTCGTCAACAACACCGCCTATCATCGCGTCGCCGAATTCCTGCGCCCCGAGCACTTTGCCGAGGGCGTTCACGGCCGCATCTTCGCGGCGATCGCGAAGTTGATGGAGCGCGGCCAGCTCGCCAATCCGGTGACGCTCAAAAATCTTTTCGATCAGGACGGGGCGCTCGCCGAGATCGGCGGCGCGCAATACCTCGCGCGGCTTGCCGCCTCGGTGGTGACGATCATCAACGCGGAGGATTACGGCCGCACCATCCACGACCTCTTCCTGCGGCGCCAGCTCATCACCATTGGCGAGGATATCGTCAACGACGCCTATCAGCATGACCTCGAGCGGCAAGCGCCGATACAGATCGAGACGGCGGAGAAGAAACTCTTCGACCTGGCGGAGAGCGGACAAGCCGAAGGCGGCTTCAAGCCCTTCATCACCGCGCTCAGCACCGCGATCATGCAGGCCGAGGCCGCGTTCAAGCGCAGCGGCAAAACCACGGGCGTCTCGACCGGCTTCATCGATCTCGACAAGCTCCTGGGCGGGCTTCACCCCTCGGATTTGATCGTGCTCGCCGGCCGGCCGTCGATGGGCAAGACGGCGCTCGCCACCAATATCGGCTTCAACGCCGCGCGCGCCTATAAGCCGACGCGGGCGCCCGATGGGCGCACCGTCGCCGAGGACGGCGCGGTCATCGGCTTCTTCTCGCTCGAAATGTCGGCGGAGCAGCTCGCCACCCGCATCCTGTCCGAGGAATCGGGCGTCCCCTCGAATAACATCCGCAAGGGCGAGGTGAGCCACGAGGATTTCGACCGCTTCGTCCAGGCGAGCCAGCAGCTCGCGAGCATTCCCTTCTTCGTCGACGATACGCCGGCTCTCACCATCGCCGGCCTGCGCACGCGCGCGCGCCGGCTGTTGCGCCAACAAGGGCTCGGCATGATCATCGTCGATTATCTGCAGCTCCTGCGCGGCAGCGAGAGCGGTTCCGAGAACCGCGTCCAGGAGATCTCCGAGATCACCCGCGGCTTGAAGGCAGTGGCGAAGGAATTGAACGTGCCGGTGGTGGCGCTGTCGCAGCTCTCGCGCGCGGTCGAGGCCCGCGAGGACAAGCGGCCGATGCTGTCGGACCTGCGTGAATCGGGTTCGATCGAGCAGGACGCCGATGTCGTCATGTTCGTTTACCGCGAAGAATACTATCTGAGCCGCGGCGAGCCGATGCGACGGCCCGAAGAGACCGACGAGCGCTATAACATGCGCTATGAGGATTGGAAGCAGCGGCTCGAGCAGGTTCACGGCACGGCCGAGGTTCTGGTCGCAAAGCAGCGCCATGGCCCCATCGGCAAGGTGACGTTGCGCTTCGCGCATGACACCACCCGGTTCGAGAACTTCATCAGCACCGACCACTTGCCCAATGCCATCCCCTGATCCCCCGGGGCGCCGCTCCGGGGGCCCGTCCCGTTCGCGGGCACGCGTGATCGAACGGGCAGGTGCGATCCTCGACATCGATCTCGATGCGATTGTCGCGAACTACAAGCTTTTGGCAAACCGTCTTGGCCCCGGCGCGCGCTGCGCCGCGGTCGTGAAAGCCGATGCCTACGGTCTCGGCGCGGCGGAGGTGGCGCCGGCGCTGGCTCGCGCCGGCTGCAAGACCTTTTTCGTCGCGAGCATCGATGAGGGGCTCGCGCTGCGCGCGCTGTTGCCGAAGGCGCAGATCGCGGTGCTGAACGGCCTCGTGATGGGCACCCCGGCCGATTTCGCCAAGGCCGCGCTCCTCCCCGTGCTCAATGATCTCGGCCAGGTGCGGCAATGGCATGCCTATGCGCATCCGCGCGGCGGCGCCGCGGCGATGCTTCATGTCGATACCGGCCTCGCGCGGCTCGGCCTCCCGCCGCAAGAGGTGCGAGCGCTCGCCGAAGAGCCCGAGTTGCTGCAAGGCTTCAAGCTCATGCTCATCCTCTCCCATCTTGCTTGCGCGGGCGAGCCGGCACATCCGATGAACCTCGAGCAGCTCCATCGCTTTCGCAGCCTGCTGCGCGGCCTCCCCAAGGCCCCGGCGAGCCTTGCCGCCTCCTCGGGAATTTTCCTCGGCGCCGATTTCCACTTCGACATGGTGCGCGCCGGTGCCGCGCTCTACGGCGTCAACCCGCTTCCGGGGCGTCCCAATGTGATGCGGCCGGTGCTGCGCCTCCGCGCTAAAATCCTTCAAGTACAGGACGTTGACAGGGGTCAGAGCGTTGGATATGGTGCCGCGCACCGCATGGACCGGCCGGGCCGTGTCGCTACCGTTGCACTCGGTTACGCCGATGGTTGGTTGCGTTCCTCAAGCCAGCGCGGTACCGCCCGGATCGCCGGCAACCCGGCTCCCGTCATCGGACGGATCTCCATGGATCTCATTACACTCGACGTGACCAACATCGATCCGCAATTGGCGCGTCCCGGCGCCTATGCCGATCTGCTCGACGAGCATTATGGCGTCGACGATGCCGCTTTCGCGGCCGAGACGATCGGCTACGAGATCCTGACCGCGCTGGGCCGGCGCTGCCTGCGTCTCTATCGCGGTGGATCCAAGCGTCATGCTTGATTTCCTTGCCTCGGTCGGGCGCGTCTTCCTCGCTTTCCTCGCCGCGACCGGACGGCTCGCGATCTTCACCCTCACCGCCTTGAGTCATTGCATTCGCCCGCCCTTCTATCTCCGCCTCATGGGCAAGCAGCTGATCGACATCGGCTACTACTCGCTGCCCGTGGTCGGGTTGACGGCGATCTTCACCGGCATGGTCCTGGCGCTGCAGACGCATACGGGCTTCAGCCGCTTCGGCGCCGAAAGCGCAATGGCGACGGTGGTGGTGCTATCCGTGACCCGCGAGCTCGGGCCCGTGATCGCCGCGCTGATGGTGGCGGGACGCATCGGCGCCGCGATTGCCGCCGAGATCGGCACGATGCGCGTCACCGACCAGATCGACGCGCTCGCGACGCTCTCGACCAATCCGTTCAAGTATCTCGTCGTGCCGCGCATCGTCGCAGGGCTCGTCGCCGTGCCGATACTGGTGCTCATCGCCGATATCATCGGCGTCTTCGGCGGCTATATCATCGCGACCTACAAACTCGGCTTCAACCCAGCGAGCTATCTCCACAACACAGCCGACAATGTCACCGCCAAAGACGTGTTGTCGGGCCTCATCAAAGCCGGCGCCTTCGGCTTCATCGTCGCGCTGATGGGGTGCTATCACGGCTATCATTCGAAGGGCGGCGCGCAGGGCGTGGGCGCCGCCACGACCTATGCAGTGGTATCGGCCTCGATCATGATCCTGCTCTTCGACTATCTCTTGACCAGCGTGTTGTTCTAAGGATGAGCGAGACGACGCCGAAAATCGCCGTGCGCGGCCTCAGGAAATCCTTTGGGCGCAAATGCGTGCTCGACGGCATCGATCTCGATATCGGCGTCGGCGAAAGCATCGTCGTGATCGGCGGCTCCGGCACGGGCAAATCGGTGCTCGTCAAATGCATCCTTGGTTTGCTCGACGCCGACGCAGGCTCGATCAAGATCGATGGCGAGGAGGCGGTCGGGGCGCCCCGCCACCGGCGCGAGGCGATGATGCAGAAGTTCGGCATGCTGTTCCAGGGCGCGGCGCTCTTCGATTCCCTCAGCGTGTGGGAGAATGTCGCCTTCGGCCTCATCGAGGGACGCGGCATGGGGCGCGAGGAAGCGCGTGAGGTCGCGCTCAAAAAGCTTGGTGCCGTCGGCCTGGAGCCCGCCGTCGGCGATTTGAAGCCGGCCGAGCTCTCGGGCGGCATGCAGAAGCGCGTCGCGCTGGCGCGCGCCATCGCCGCCGAGCCCGAGATCATCATTTTCGACGAGCCGACCACGGGCCTTGATCCGATCATGGCCGACGTGATCAATAATCTTATCGTCCAATGTGTGCATGATCTCGGCGCCACCGCGATCTCGATCACGCACGACATGGCGAGCGCGCATAAGATCGCCGATCGCATCGCCATGATCTATAAGGGCCGCATCATCTGGAATGGAAAGGCGAGCGAGATCGACCGCTCCGGCAACGCTTACGTCGACCAGTTCATCCATGGCCGCGCCGATGGGCCGATCAAGATGGAGATTCGCGCGCTGTGAGTGCGCAATCACAGAATCCCATCGTCACCCCCGCACAAGCGGGGGTCCAGGGCCGCTGGATTCCCGCTTTCGCGGGAATGACGATGAGGAATGACCGCAACGTAGGCGGCTAGCATGGCGAAGACGCATACCCGCTTCGTCTGCCAGCAATGCGGCACCGCTTATCCGAAATGGGCGGGGCGCTGCGATTCCTGCGGCGGCTGGAACACGCTGGTCGAAGAGATCGTCAGCGCCGGCCCGCCGAAGAGTCTCGGCAAATCGGGCCTCGGAAAGGGCAAGGCGCAGCGCCTCGCCTTCGCCTCGCTCACCGGCGACTCGCGGGAGATGCCGCGGCGCCTCTCCGGCATCGCCGAGTTCGACCGGGTCTGCGGCGGCGGCATGGTGCCGGGCTCGGCGCTCCTCGTCGGCGGCGATCCCGGCATCGGCAAATCGACCGTGCTGCTGCAAGTGCTGGCGGCGCTCGCTTCGGGACCAAGCGGCCCGAAGCGGCGCTGCGCCTATGTCTCGGGCGAGGAATCGCTCGACCAGGTGCGGTTGCGCGCGGCGCGCCTCAAGGTCGCCGATGCCCCGGTCGAGCTCGCCGCCTCGACCAGCATTCGCGACATCGTCGCGGCCTTGGATCATGCCGAAGGGCCCGAGATCGTGGTCATCGATTCGATCCAGACCATGTATCTCGACACGCTCGATTCGGCACCCGGCACGGTGAGCCAAGTCCGCGCCTCGGCGCAGGAGTTGATCCGGCTGGGTAAAGAGCGCGGCTTCTGCATCGTGCTGGTCGGCCATGTCACCAAGTAAGGCCTGATCGCCAGCCCGCGTGTCTTGGAGCATATGGTCTACACGGTGCTCTATTTCGTCGGCGAGCGCGGCCATCTATTCCGCATCCTGCGCGCGGTCAATAAC
>CAYMNX010000692.1:0-1737 GCA_964391905.1 uncultured Rhizobiaceae bacterium | reverse complement strand
GCCCGCGGCCCGGCACGCCGGCGGCGCGCATGCCGCAACAGCCCCGCGGCGTGGTGCGCGAGCGCGCGGAGCGGCTCCGCGCGGCGGGCGCGACGGCGCTCCGGCGCTCACTTGCAGCGCGGGTCGGCGGCACGGCGCGGGTGCTGGTCGAGCGTCCCGGCTTCGGGCATAGCGAGCATTACGCGCCGGTGCGGTTCGCGGGCGATGGCGCGACCGGAAGTGTCCGCAACGTCATGCTGACGGGTGCCGAACCCGCCTATCTGATCGGAGAGACGGCATGAGCGAGGACGGCGAGCGCCAAGGCCGGAGCGGCTTCTTCGCCCGGCTCAAATCGGGGCTGGCGCGCTCGGCGCAGCGCCTGACCGAGGGCATCACCGCGATCGTCGCCAAACGCCGGCTCGACGAGGCGACGCTCGACGAGCTCGAGGAATTGCTGGTCGCGGCCGATCTCGGCTTGCCGGTCGCGCAAGAGATCACCGCGAGGCTGAAGCGCAGCAAGTTCAACCAGGAGGTCACGACCGAAGAAATCCGTGCCGCCTTGGCCGAGGCCGTCGTCCAATCGCTGCAGCTGGTTGAGCGCCCGTTCAAGCTCGACCCGGCGAAGAAGCCCTTCGTCATTCTGATCGTTGGCGTCAACGGCAGCGGCAAGACCACGACCATCGGCAAGCTCGCCAAATCCTACACCGACGCCGGACGCAAGGTCGTGATCGCCGCGGGCGACACTTTCCGCGCCGCCGCCGTCGAGCAGCTCAAAATCTGGGGCGAGCGCGCCGGCGTCCCCGTGATCGCGCGCGCCACCGGGGCCGATGCCGCGGGGCTGGCCTACGACGCTTATGAGAGCGCGAAAAAAGACGGTGCCGATATTCTGCTCATCGATACCGCCGGCCGGCTGCACAACAAATCCGATCTCATGGCCGAGCTGCAAAAGATTCAGCGCGTCCTCAAGAAAGCGGAGCCGAGCGCGCCGCATGCGGTGCTGCTCGTGCTCGACGCGACCGTGGGCCAGAACGCGATCGCGCAGGTCGAGACTTTCCGCGAGATTATCGGCGTCACCGGCCTCGTCATGACCAAGCTCGACGGCACCGCCAAGGGCGGCGTGCTCGTGTCGCTGGCCGAAAAGACCGGCGTGCCGATGCATTTCATCGGCGTCGGCGAAGGCATCGATGATCTGCGCCCCTTCCGCGCCGAGGATTTCGCCAGGAGCCTCGTCGGCCTCGACGCCTGACTCGACGGAGAAGCGCCGGCGCGGCTCCTCGTCGATGGGCCGGTGGGCAAAGCCGGGCTTGCGGTCGCGACCGCTTCCGGTCAAATTCCCGCAGATTTTCGACAGGAGCATCAACTCATGGGAAACACGGTGAAGCGCGGCAGGCATTTCCTGCATGTGCCCGGCCCGAGCAACGTCCCGGATCGCGTCGCGCGCGCCATGGACAATCCCATCATCGATCATCGCGGCCCGGAATATGTCGCGCTGTGCAAGACGGTTTGCGCCGGCATGAAGCGCATTTTTCGCACGGCGGGGCCGGTCGCGATCTATCCCTCATCCGGAACCGGCGCGTGGGAAGCGGCGCTTCTCAACACGCTGTCTCCCGGCGACAAGGTGCTCGCCTTCGAGACCGGCCAATTCGCGACGCTGTGGCGCGTCATGGCGGAAAAGCACGGCCTCGCGATCGAATTCGTTCCCGGCGACTGGCGCCATCCGATCGATCCCGCCGAGGCCGAGCGCCGGCTCGCCGCCGA
>CAYMNX010000691.1:0-1820 GCA_964391905.1 uncultured Rhizobiaceae bacterium | reverse complement strand
TCCAGCGCCAAAGATGGAATGGCGGAGGCTTGCGTTTCGCTCGCAAACGCGCCGAGCCGCCGCGCCAGTGCGTCTTCGCTGCCGGTATGCAATGCGATCCCCTTCCCAACCTGGGTCTTCGACTTGGAATGCAGTCGACGGCACCCGATCCTAAACACTCTTTTCGTCTACCGCGCCGCTCAGCTTGGCGCCGCGGCTCCGGCCGGCGAACGCCGGCCTCAGATCAAGTGTCGAGACTGCATTGCGCCCAGCGCCGCCGGGACGCCGCAGCGGGTCTTCCTCGACGCCCCGCGCTGCGCGCGGCAGACCGGAACGGCGTCAGGTCTCGCACCAGCACCATTCGCTGACCAGCTTCTGCATCGCCCGCGCGAAGGCGTCGACGTTGCCGAGGTCGCGATCGACATGTTCCTTTCCGAGTTCCTCAGAGGGCGTGGCCGGGATTGAGCGCCGCGTCTCGCCGAGCGGACCTCGCCCGGCCGCCGCTCCCTTTACCGACCAGGTTCAGGCTGCCGGATCGCCGGCATGTGAATCCGGGCGGGACGGCGCAGCCACTCCCATAGCATCAGCACGGCGAAGCCGGCGATGCCGATCAAGCTCAGCGTCACCGACGGCAGCAGCATGACGACCGCGTCGACCAGGAAAAACGCCGCCAAGGAGAGCGGGATCCGGCGGTAGAACGAGAACCGCTCGAAGGCGACGGCGAGCGCAACGATGCCCAGCACCGTCGAAGCGAGCAAGAAGAGTCCCTCATATGTGATTCCGTTCACCATCAGGATCGACGGGTCGTACATGAAGATGAACGGGACCAGGAAGCCCACCACCGAAAAACGGAGCGCCTGCCACGCCGTCTTCATCGGGTCGGACTTGGCGATCGACGAGGCGGCGAAGACCCCGACCATGACCGGCGGGCTGATCGCGCTCATGACCGCCAGATAGAAGATGAACATGTGAGCGACAATGAGCTGGACGCCCAAGTGCACCATCAGCGGCGCGACGGTGACCGCAACCAGCACATAGTCGCCCACGGTCACCATACCCATGCCAAGCAGCAGGCAGATCGCTGCGGTCATGAAGATCATGATGTGCAGATTGTTCCCCGAGACAATCTCGATCAGGTACGAGAGCCGATCGCCTAGTCCGGTCATGGTCAACACGCCGATGATCATGCCGGCCGTTGCCAATGAGCCGACGAGCGGAATGCAGGTGGCCGCGCCTTCACGCACGCCCCGCATGAAGTTGGCCAAGAAGTTGCGGCGGGTGTCCGGGAAGATCATGCAGACGGCGAAGAATGTCGGGATCGACACCGACACCGCATAGTCGGTCGAGTACCGCATCCACAGCATGATCACGAGCACGACGATCGGAATGAAGAACGGCAGCGCTTCGAAAGTCGAGCGCCGCAGCGAGGGGATTTCCGACGGATCGAGCGCGCCGATGTTGAGACGGATCGACGCGAGATGCACCTGCATGAAGATGCAGAAATAGAACAGCAGGCACGGGATCACCGTCAGCGCCATGATCTGGATCATCGGGTAGCCGGTGATCTCGCTCATCAGGAAGGCGGTGGCGCCGAGAATCGGTGGGGTGATCTGGCTGCCCAGCGAGGCGGTCGACTCGATGCCGGCGGCGACCTCGGCCTTGTAGCCGACGCGCTTCATCATCGGGATGGTAATGACGCCGGTGGTGACGATGTTGGTCACAGACGAGCCCGACATCATCCCCATCATCGCGCTCGCCATGATGGCGACCTTCGCGGAGCCGCCACGGAATCGGCCGGCGACCGCGACCGTGAAATTCATAAATTTCTGCGCGCCGCCGCT
>CAYMNX010000690.1:0-1766 GCA_964391905.1 uncultured Rhizobiaceae bacterium | reverse complement strand
ATGTCGAAATCGGCCGAGGTCACGCTCGCCTATGAGACCGATCTCAAAGTGGCGCAGGTGCGCGCCCTCGCCGACCACTGCCACGCCATCGGCGATATGGCCGCCTCCCTTTCCTCGGGCTCATTCAAGACGCTCGGCATGATCGTAGCGCCGTGCTCGGTCCGCAGCGTTGCGGAGATCGCCTCGGGCGTCACCACCTCGCTTCTGACCCGGGCGGCGGACGTGATCCTGAAAGAGCGCCGCCGGCTCGTCCTGATGGTGCGCGAGACCCCGCTCCATCTCGGGCATTTGCGCAACCTCTCGGCCCTTACCGAGATGGGCGCGATCATCGCGCCGCCGGTCCCCGCCTTCTACAACCGGCCCAAGACCATCGAGGACATCATCGATCACAATCTTGGCCGCGTCCTCGATCTCTTCGGGCTCGATACCGGCAAGGTCAAGCGCTGGGGCGAGGAAGAGGGCAAGATGCGGTGAGCTGCGGCAGGATCACGAGGCGGCAGCGGTGAAATCGCTTTCGGCCATCTGCCGCAAGGCCGTCTTGATCGGCTCGGCTGGCGCCTCGCCGATGTAAAGCGTCAGATTGGCGAGAGCGGCGTCGAGCCGATCCGCCGTTGAAGCAGCGGAATTCGCAGGTGCGCGGGCTGCGAGCTGCGCTTGCAGCAGGCGCTCGGCCTCGAGTTCGACGGCCTTGGCCTTGGCATAAAGGCTATCGCTGCCGGCGACACCCTGCTGCTTGATCGCGCGGCGCGCGGCGCGAAAATTTTCGACGATCTGGCGTCGCCAGGGGGCAATCTCCCGATCGGCCGCCGCCAGCGCTTCGCGCGATATTCGGCCGCGCCCGCTCGCTCCAAGCCAGCAGCAGTAAAGGGCGAGGTTCACATCGCGGCCGAATTGATCCTGCAAGACCAGGCAAGCGGGTGCGACACCCGGCGTGCTGTAAAGGGCCAGCGAAAAGCGCCAAAATTCGGCCGCTGCGTCAGACATCACCCAATCTCGCGCGAATCTGGTAGAGTATCGCCACGCTCATGGATCTCGACGTTGAAACTGTCAAATTGCGTATCGCCGCGCTCAAGGAGGAACATCGCGACCTTGACGTTGCGATCGCGCGCCTGATCGAGCAGGTGCCGGCGGATAATATCAATCTGCAACGGCTGAAGAAGCGCAAACTGGCGCTGAAAGACCTCATCACCAGGCTCGAAAACTCGCTGCTGCCCGACATCATCGCTTAAGTCGACGGAACGGCCACGCGATCTCGGGGTCACGCGTTGCCGCAACGCCGGGCCTTGTGACGGTACATCTCGCGATCGGCGGCATCGAGCACGTCCTGTGCGTTTTCATTGCCAAGAAATGCATAAACGCCGAAGGCGACGCTCAGCGGAACGGCTTTTCCATGCCATTGCAGCGGCTGTTCCTTGACGAGCGCGGCGAGCTCCGTCGCCTTCGCTTCGGCACGGACCCTATCGGCGCGAACCAGCAACACAGCCAGCTCATCGCCGCCGAGCCGCCCGACAATGTCGGTCGCGCGTACGCTCTCGACCAGGACTCGCGCGACTTGCATCAAAGCCGCATCGCCTGCCGCGTGGCCATGGACGTCGTTGATCTGTTTCAGATTATTGACATCGAAATAGACGACGCTGCCGGGCAATCCGTAGCGCGTCACGCTGGAGCGCAGCTCCTTTCTCTGCGCGGAGGACGGCACGTTCGGCCTGGCGAATGTCCACGAGCGCGCGCGCTTCGATCGCCTGCTCCTCACGCTCGGCGGCCTG
>CAYMNX010000689.1:0-3932 GCA_964391905.1 uncultured Rhizobiaceae bacterium | reverse complement strand
ATGCGCTGCATGCGTCCCGGCACGCCGGTCAGTGAGGCGAGCGTGTCGAGCGTCGCGGCCGCGGGCGCGCCGCAAGCGATCGCAAGCGAGGCGGCGGCAAGCGCGTTGTAGGCCTGGAACAGGCCGAGGAGGGGCAACAGGAATTCGCGCTTCTCGCCGAAGCCCGAGAGCCAGACGCGCTGGCCGATGCCTTCGGGCACGACATTCGAGAGCCACAAATCGGCGGCGGGGTTGCGGCCAAAGGTGAGGATCGGCAATCCGCGTGCACGGCAGAGCCGCGTCAAGCGCGCCGTCTCGGGCGCCTCGATGTTGAGGACGGCCGTACCGGAGGCCGGCAAGAGCTCGGTGAACAGCCGCGCCTTGGCAGCGAAGTAGGCCTCCATATCGGCGTGATAGTCGAGATGATCGCGCGTCAAATTGGTGAACGCGGCGGCCGTCAGGGCAAGCCCGTCGAGCCGATATTGGTCGAGGCCATGGCTCGACGCCTCGAGCGCGACATGATCGATGCCCGCGCTTGCAAGCTCGCGGAGCTCGCGATGAAGCGTGATGGGGTCGGGCGTCGTGAGGCTGCCGGGCCGCTCGATCCCAGGTCCGAAAATCCCGATCGTGCCGAAGCTCGCGGCTGGCTGGCCGAGCCTCTCCCAGATCTGGCGCAGGAACACCGTCACCGAGGTCTTGCCGTTGGTGCCGGTGACGGCCGCCAGCGTTTTGGGTTGTGGCGCATAAAAGCGCGCCGCCATCAGCGCGAGGCGCCGCCGCGGATTGGGATCGGCGATGACCGGAATGGCGATATCCGGCGCTGCTGCCGTATCGGTGAGGACCGCCGCCGCGCCTTTCTTCACTGCGTCGGCTACGAATTGGCGGCCATCCGCTTTATTGCCGGCCAGAGCCGCGAAAAGGAAGCCGGGCTTCACCTCGCGCGAGTCGGCCGTCAAACCGGCGACCTCGACATCGCGCGCTTGCGCCGGGAGGTGAGGTGCGAGCCCACCGTCCATTAAATCAATTAGACGCAAATTTACGCCCCGATGGTACTGGCAACGCGACCACCAAAGAACGGCGAATTTCGGGCGAATCTTCGTCAATCGGTTGGATTCCGACCAGCGAGGCCATGCGCTCGACCGTGCGCGAGACCCCCGGTGCGGCGACCCAACCGCCTGTCGCAAAACCCGAAGATTTGGCGTTGCCGTGCGGCTCGTCGATCGAGATCATCACGAAGTAGCGCGGATTGTTGATCGGAAAGACGCCGGCGAAGGACGACATCAGCTCATGCGCGTCGTAGCGATGCCCTTCGACCTTTTCCGCGGTTCCGGTCTTGCCGCCGACGAGGTAGCCCGGTGCCTCGGCGAGCTTGCCGGTGCCCTTTTCGACGACGAGACGCAACAGCTTGCGCATCTCGATCGACGTCGCGGCGGACATCACCTGCTGGCCCGGAACGGCCTCGCCTGCGGGCTGCTTCAGCAGCGTCGCGCGGTGCAGAACGCCGCCATTGACGACAGCGCTGATGGCGCTCGCGATCTGCAAGGGGCTTACCGAGATACCATGGCCGAAGCCGATTGTCATAACGTTGACCGGTGCCCAATGCGCCGGAAGAAGTGGCGCCGCGACTTCCGGCAGATCGAAGCTTGGCGTCTTCAAGAGGCCGAGCCGGCCGAGGAATTCGCGCTGCCGGTCCGCGCCAACGTCCAACGCCATCTTGGCCGCGCCGATATTGGACGAGTACATGAAGATTTCGGGCACGGTGAGCCAGCGGCGCTGCGCGTGATCGTCATGGATCGTGAAGCGGCCGACCTTGATGGGGTTGGTGGCGTCATAGCCGCCAGTCATGGTCGTGACATGCTCATCGAGCGCCATGGCGGTGGTGAAGATCTTGAATACCGAGCCGATCTCATAGGTGCCGAGCGTCACGCGATTGAAGAGGTTTTCCTTGGGCGACGCGGTGGGGTCGTTGGGATCGAAATCGGGCAACGAAACGAGCGCGAGGACTTCGCCGGTATTCACGTCCATGATGATGCCGCTGCCGCCCTCGGCCCGGAAATCCGTCATCTGGCGCGCGATCTCCTCGCGCAATATCGCTTGGATGCGCAAATCGATGGTGAGATCGAGCGGCTGCTGCCGATTGCGCAGAGCGTCGTCGAAGCCGCGCTCGATGCCGGCGAAGCCCTTATTCTCCATGCCGACGAAGCCGACGACATGTGCGGCCGTATTGCCCTGCGGATAGACCCGCATCTCTTCCTGCTGGAAGTCGAGACCCGGAATGCCGAGGCGGTTGACCGCATCCTGCTGGCGCGGCGTCAGATGGTGCTTTAGCCAGACGAAGGGCCGGTCCGATGCGAGCTTGTTATAGACATCCGTCTCGTTGAGATCGGGCAGGACCTGGACGAGCCGATGGGCAGCTTCGCGCGCCTTTTGCGGATCCTTGGGATCGCCCAGCACGTCTTTGCTATCGGCATAGAGCGACGGCGTTTCGAGCGTCGTCGCGAGCACGACGCCATTGCGGTCGCGAATATCGGCGCGGCTGACGATCGGGTGGGGCTGCGTCAAATTCCGCGCCTGGCGCGCATCGCCCGCCTTGAAGCCTGCCACCTCGACGAGACGGGCGCTGATGACGAGGAAAGCAAGGCATAGCAGCGCACCGGTAATGATGAGCCGGGTCTGGCTCATCTCCAATAGCTGCTGCACCGGCTCTTCCTGGGGCGCGGGACCGCATGGGCCCGGTTTGAAATGGCGTGGCCGGCAGGGATTGAAGTCGTCAGGGGCGGCGGTCGTCATGGTGCACTATCTTTGCGAGTCGGTGCGATCCGTAACTCGGCGGTTTGGCTGGGCATCGATTGCGTCGGCCGCTTCGGCGTGGCCGGCTTTGCGTCGTGGTTCGCGGCAGCAGCAGGCGGCGCTTCGCTGCGTTCAGGGACGGCGCTCAGCTCGACGATCTCAGCGGCGTTGATCGGCGACAGGTCGAGATAGCGCGCGGCGAGACGCTTCAACCGACTGGGCTGGCTCAGATAGTTCCACTCGGCGTCGAGCACGCGGATCTGGTCGCGCGTGTCGGCGATCTCCTTGTTGATGCGCGCCAGCGTGTCTTCTTGCTGCATGACCTCGTACTTCACCTGAAACATGGCGTAGCCGACGGCCATGACGAGGAGGAGCCACAACACGGTGCCAGGGCGGATCATGCGGCTTCTCCCCAGGCCGGCGCCGCGGTGCGCTCCGCCGCGCGCAGCCGCGCCGAGCGCGCCCGCGGATTGCGGGCGATTTCATCGGCGCTCGGCGTCACCGGCTTGCGGGCGAGAAGCGCGAAGCTGGGGGCGGCGGTCTTCGCCTCCGGAAGATGGCGGCTGGTGCGCCGCGGCTCGCTGCGCATGCGCAGGAAGGATTTGACGCGGCGATCCTCGAGCGAGTGGAACGCGACCACGGCGAGGCGCCCGCCGGGCTCGAGCAACTGCTCGGCCGCGATCAGCCCGCGATCGAGCTCGCCCAATTCGTCGTTCACCGCGATGCGCAGCGCCTGGAAGGTGCGGGTGGCGCCATCGATGCCGCCCGTTTCCGGCACGACGCGGCGAATGACGGCGGCAAGCTCGGCGGTGCGCGTCAAAGGCCGCGCGGCGATAATGGCGCGGGCGATACGGCGGGCGAAACGCTCTTCGCCGTAATCGCGGATGATGGCCGCGAGCTCCGCTTCGGATGCGCTGTTGACGAGATCGGCCGCACTTTGGCCGCTCGCGCTCATGCGCATGTCCAAGGGCCCGTCGGCGCGGAAGGAGAAGCCGCGCGCGGGCGTGTCGAGCTGGGTCGAGGAGACGCCGAGATCGAGAGCCACGCCCGCGAGGCGCGAGACGCCGAGCGGCGCCAAGAGCCGCTTCATCTCGCCGAAGCGCCCTTCGATGATGGTGAGGCGCCCCGCATAGCGCTCGATCAGCGCATCGCCGTGGCGAACC
>CAYMNX010000688.1:0-2369 GCA_964391905.1 uncultured Rhizobiaceae bacterium | reverse complement strand
CTCGCGGTCGACGATCTTGGTCGAGGCGCCGAGGAAAACGCCCATCGACAGCACCGCGCCGCGGCGCACGATGACGCCCTCCGCCACCTCCGAGCGCGCGCCGATGAAGCAGTCGTCTTCGATGATGACGGGGCCTGCCTGCAGCGGCTCGAGCACGCCGCCGATGCCGGCGCCGCCGGAAATGTGCACGTTCTTGCCGATCTGCGCGCAGGAGCCGACGGTCGACCAGGTATCGACCATGGTGCCCTCGTCGACATAGGCGCCGAGATTGACGAAGGACGGCATCAGCACGACGTTCTTCGCGATGAAGGCGGAGCGGCGCACGATGGCGCCGGGCACGGCGCGGAAGCCCGCGGCGCGGAAACGGTTCTCGCCCCAGCCGGCGAATTTCGAGGGCACCTTGTCCCACCAGGTCGCCTTGCCGGGGCCGCCGGGAATCGTGCTCATGTCGTTGAGCCGGAACGACAGCAGCACCGCCTTCTTCAGCCATTGATGCACTTTCCATTGGCCGCTCGCCTCGCGCTCGGCGACGCGCGCCTCGCCCCTGTCGAGCAGGTCGAGCGCGTGCTCGACGGCGTCGCGCACCTCGCCGGTGGTCGCGGCGGTGATGGTGTCGCGGGCATCGAACGCCGCGTTCAGCGTGGTTTCGAGAGCGGTGAGGGACATCGCGATTCCTGGAAAAGCGGGGATGAATGTCGAACGTCGTTCGGCGCTGCTGTTGTCCGGATTCGGCCGGCGGGAGTCAAGCTGGAGCACGCTCCGTCCCGTGGCCGCGGCGTCAGTCCGCAGCGTCGGTCTCAGCCGATGCGGATCGCAGCGAGAAACCCTGCCAGATCGTCGGTGACGTGATCGACATGGGCGGCGTCGCGGCCTTCGAGCTCCCAGTCCTCGCGCACCACCTCGCGGGTGACGTCGGGCACGATCAGCACGGTGGTCATGCCGAGCGCGTGCGGCGTCACCAGGTTGCGCGCCAGATCCTCGAACATCGCCGCCCGCGTCGGATCGACGCCGTGGCGCGCGAGGAAGCGGCGGTAGGTCGCCGGCGCAGGCTTGGGTTCGAGATCGGCGGCGACGATGTCGAACACGTCCTCGAAATGGCGGTCGATGGCGAGCCGCTCCAGCACCTTGCCGGCATGGGCGCGCGAGCCGTTGGTCAGGATCAGCTTGCGGCCGGGCAGCTTCTCGATCGCTGCCCCCATCGCCGGATTGGGCTCGAGCGGCGAATGGTCGATCTCATGGACGAAGGCGAGGAAATCGTCGGCGCGCACGCCGTGCTCGGTCATCATGCCGCGCATGGTGGTGCCGTAGCGGCGATAATAGTCCTTCTGGATGCGGAAGGCGTCCTCCGGCGACACCTTGAGACAGGCGGCGACGAAATCGCGGATGCGCGCGTCGACCTGCTGCCATAGATTGACGTGATGCGGATAGAGCGTGTTGTCGAGATCGAATACCCACGTATCGATGTGAGTGAATTTGCGTGCCGGCGTTTGTCGTGTGTCGCTCACTTGTGGATCAGCGTTCCCGTGCCCTGGTTGGTGAAAAGCTCGAGCAGCACCGCATGGGGCGTCTTGCCGTCGATGATCACGACGCCATTGACGCCCTGTTCGAGCGCATAGATGCAGGTCTCGACCTTCGGGATCAAGCCGCCGGAACTGGTGCCGTCGGCGATCAGCTTGCGCGCGTCCCTGATCGACAATTCCGGAATGAGTTTTTTCGATTTGTCGAGCACGCCGGGAACGTCGGTCAGAAGCAACAGCCGCTTGGCCTTCAGCGCGCCGGCGACCGCGCCGGCAAAGGTGTCGGCATTGACGTTGAAGGTCTGGCCGCTGGCCGAGGTCGCCAGCGGCGCCAGCACCGGGATCAATTCGTGGCCGATCAATTGGTTGAGCAGCGTCAGGTCGACCTTTTCGGGTTCACCGACGAACCCGAGATCGATGACCTTCTCGATGTTGGAGCCGGGGTCGACCATGGTGCGGTTGGCTTTCGCCGCGGTGACCATGTTGCCGTCCTTGCCGCAGAGGCCGACGGCCTTGCCGCCGGCTTCGTTGATGTAGCCGACCAGTTGCTTGTTAATGGAACCGGCCAGCACCATCTCGACGATTTCAATGGTCGCGGCATCGGTGATGCGCAGGCCGGCGGCGAATTCGGATTTGATGCCGAGCCGCTGCAGCATGGTCGCGATCTGCGGGCCGCCGCCGTGGACCACCACCGGGTTGATCGCGGTCTGCTCGAGCAGCACGATGTCGCGGGCGAACTGGCGCGCCACGTCCTCTGCCCCCATGGCATGGCCGCCGTATTTGATGACGATGGTTTCCTCGTCGTATTGCTGCATGTGCGGCAGCGCTTCCGACAGGATGCGGGCCTGTTCG
>CAYMNX010000687.1:0-15421 GCA_964391905.1 uncultured Rhizobiaceae bacterium | reverse complement strand
GATCACCAGCACGCGGCGGTAGCCGATTTTATCGCTTCGTTTGCCGAGAAACGGTGAGGCGACCAGATCGGCGAGGCCCGTGATCGAGAAGGCAAAGCCCGCCAGCGTCGCGAGCGCAGGAATGGGCCCGGCGAGTTCTTGAACGAAGAGCGCCACGACCGGCTGGACGCTGCGCACGCCGAACTGCGCCACCAGCAAAATCACGAAGATCGGCATGAGGCCTGGCGTTTGCGCAAGCATGACAAAGCCTCTGAGCGGCGATTGTCGGCGCGTGCCCGGCATGCGGGAAAAGCGCTCGGTGACGCCGAGCCATGACACGGCGACGGCCGCAGCCGGGAGGACGGCGGTGCAGAAAAAGACAAGACGATAGCTGCCAAAATAATCGGCGAGAACGCCACCGAAAATGGGACCGATCAGGGCCCCCACGAGCTGGCCCGTGCTGAGCCAGCCGAGCGCGAAACCGAGCCGGGCGCCGGGGGCCTGCGTTGCCACCAGGGCGATCGCCGTGGCGGAAAAGCCGGCAAATGCGCCGACGAGCGCCCGCAGCGCGACAAGGTGCCAGAGGTGCTGAGAAAAGCCCATTCCAATCAACAACAGGCAATTGGCGAGGCTCGAGCGCATCACCATGAGCTTGCGCCCATGCCGGTCGCCGATGAAGCCCCAGATCGGCGAGGCGAAGGCGGCGATCAGAAAGCTGACCGAGCTCAGCACGCCCGACCAGAAATCGACGGCGCTCGGGGCAGTGACGCCGAGCTCGGGCAGATAAAGCGGAAGTATCGGGCTGGCGCTGGTCTGCGACGCGCTCATCATGAATTGCACGAAGACCATGATCCACAAGGTGCGGGTCCAGCCGCGCCCAAGGTCGGGCGCCGCGGCTTCGGCCGTCGTCGCGGTATTTCGCTGCACCGTCGTCAGAAGCGCTTCACCCTTCCGTTTGGGCGCGGAACGCCGCAATGATTTCAGAGCCGGTCGCGAGCCACACCTTTTCATGCGATGCGATATGGCGCAGCGCCCGATCGAGATATTTGATCCGGTGCGGCACGCCGATGAGGAACGGATGGAGGGCGATTCCCATCACGCGGCCGCCCCGCTCGCCTTCCTCATAAAGCACGTCGAACGTGTCGCGAATGCGCTTTTCGAAATCGTCGATGCTTATGCTTGGATTATTGAACAACGGCATGTCGTTCAACTCGATCGAATAGGGAATGGAAAAGAGCCCGTTATTCATGCGATAGGGGAGATCGTCATTGACCCAGTCGCAGACATACTCGACGCCGGCATCGCGCAGAAGATCGAGCGTGTTCCAAGTCTCTCCCAGCCCTGGGCCGAGCCAGCCCTTCATCGACTGACCATAGGCCGCGATCGCGGCCTTGGTCTTGGCGATCACGGTCTGCTCCTCTTCCTTGCCGAGTCCTTCGAGGAGGCTCGAATTCGTGAGGCCGTGCCCCATGAATTCCCAATCAAGCTTGATCGCCTCTTCCATGATACGCGGATAGTGCGTTCCGACCTCGCCATTCAAGGCGACAGTTCCGCGCACCCCGTTTTTCGTGAGCACCTCCATCAAGCGCCAGATGCCGACGCGATTGCCGTAGTCGCGCCGCGAGTAGTTACGAATGTCGGGGGCGCGCGGGAAAAGCTCGAGATGAAAATGCTCGATATTGGGAATGACCCAGACCGCCACCTTGCCGCCTTTGGGCCAGGCGATCGGCTTCCTGTCGATGATCGGCGAATAAGGGAAGATGCTGGTCGGATCGAAATCTTTCATCGGCATGCTCTTGCAATGGTGTGGTGACGGGGCGCGGACAAGCGCATCGGGCGCAGACTAGGCCGCATCGGCAGTTCCGCGCCAGCGGAGGAAATAACGCTCGACGCGCAGGAAGCAGAAATTGATCAAATAACCGAGCACGCCCAGGGTGAAAATCCCGGCAAACATGTCCGGAACCCTAAAGATGCGCTGCCGATCGAGAATGAAATAGCCGATGCCGCTATTCCCGGCGATCATCTCGGCGACCACGACAACGATCAAGGCGATGCCGAGGCTGATCCTCATACCGGTGAGGACGCTCGGCAGGGCGGCCGGCAGGATGATTTGCCAAAGCGCCTTGGCGCGAGACACGCCGAAGGTGCGGCCGGTATCGATCAGAACCGGGTCGATACCGCGCACGCCGCCATAGGTGTTGAGGAGGATCGGGAACATGCAGCCGAGAAAGACCACGAAGATCTTCATCTCGTCATCGATGCCGAGGAAGAGGATGGTCACGGGGATGTAGGCGGAGCTCGGAATCGGCCGGAGAAATTCCGTGAGCGGCTCGAGCAAGCGGTAGATGAAGGGAACGGTCCCCATCATCAGTCCGAGCGGCACAGCGATCGCGACGGCGAGAGAGAACCCGATGAAAATGCGCTCGAGGCTCGGCAGCAGCTGCAGCATCAGAGGACCGCCGACAATGTTGCGGAACCACGAGACAAAGATGGTCGATACGCGCGGCAGATCGACGGTATCGACCCACCCCTTCATCGAAGCGACCTCCCACAGCGCAAGAAGGGCAAAGATCAAGACAAAGCCGGGGAGGCGCTTCTTCATAATAGCTGTTTCCGTGTCATCTCCACCATCGCAAGCGACCGCCGCCCGAACGCCGACATCATGACGCTTCGGCCAGCGCCGGTCCGGTCATGAGCGCACTCAACTCATCCGACGACAGGACCGCCGCATATTTCGCGTCGAGATCGAAGAGATTGGCGCAATGCGCGAAATAGGATCGATCGAAGCAGCAATCGTCGATGACGAAAGTGGAATAGCCATGGGAGCATGCATCGACCGCTGTCGCGCGCACGCAACCCGAGGTGGAGACCCCGCAGACCACCACGGTGTCGACCTGCTGCTTGGCGAGATAGGCCGGGAGCGGCGTTTGAAAGAAAGCGCTCGCCTTTGTCTTCGCCAGCACCCATTCGCCCTCGCGCGGCAGGATTGCCGCTGGGAAATCATTGAAGCCCGTGCCGACCGGCCGAAGGCGCTTCGACTTGGTCGCCTTACCGGCGAAGGGCGTACTGTTTGTGTCGCTGAGCGTGAAAACGACCGGCAGCTTTCTCGTGCGGAACTGGGCGATGAGGCGCGCGATCCGCGGCATGGCTTTCCACGCCGCCGGCCCGCAGGCCGTCGGGTATTCCGCGATCGCCGCTTCGAGGCTCAGCCCCTCGGTCCCACAGAAGCCATAGGTAACGTCCACGACGATCAGGGCGGGGTTCGCCCCAAGCTTCAGGTCGCTGTGAAAGCCGGCGCGCGAATAGGTCCGCCGCTCCGCCTCGGGAATGAGCTTCATCCACTCTTTCATCGCTGCTCTCCTCTCTCGCGCCACCGGCGCTTTGGTAAAGGCTGCCGAAGCGATCGCCCGGATACCGGCACGCATCGCAACGAGTGCCTCCGACCAGACGCAATAGCCATGCCAAGCGAGGTGTCTTGCGCGCATTCGGAAATCCGCCTCCTGCGCTGCGAGCGCACGCATGAAGACGCGGCACGTCCGCGCGTCTTTGCCGTCCAAACGGGCGGCCCGTGCTCGGGATCGGGCTGATGGCGCTTAAGCCTGAGCTTTAGATCAGGCGCGTCGCAGCTGGAGATAGGATGATTGCGCAACGTCGACATTGACCGCGGCGGCGAGGACGGCATTGGGGCCGCCGCGCCACGATAGAACCTCGCGCTCCAGCGCGGATCGGCACACATGCGCGAGAGTCGCCGGAACATCGAGCAGCCTGCCGGCATTCGCGATCAGGAATATTTCGCGCGACAGGCTCGGCGGGGGCAGTGCCATAAAGGCGGCCTTTTCCTGCAGCACACGGAAGTAGGCCACCGCAAATGGCGTGGTGATGGTCCAGCCATGCCCTTGCGCAATGAGTTCGACGATCGGCGCCGGCGTGCGGCACTCGATCGTCCGCGGCGGATTGAGGCCTTGCCGCGCGAGATAAGCCTCGACGATCTCATCCATCTGGCCGCCCTGCTCAAAGCGGACCAGCGGCAAATTTGCCGCGAGCCAGACAAGCGAGCGCCGCTCGTGGGGCAGGCTCGCAGGCACCAGGCCGATCAGGTCTTCGCGGCAAAGGCGGAAGCTTTCGAGATCGGGGATATCTTCGAGCACCTCGGTCGAAATGAGGATATCGAATGCGCCGCGCAGAAAATCCTGTGCGATGCGGTTGATGCGGCCGGATTTGAGCTGGATCTCGCCGACCATGGGATTGAGCTCGGAAACCATCGCCGGCACGACATAATTGGCGAGCGTCGACACGACGTGAACCCGCAGCCGCGGCAAGAGCTGGTTGCGATAGGGATCGAGCGCTTCGAGGATGTTTTTCTCGGCATCCAACAGCTCACGCGCGCGCTCCCGAACGAGACCGCCAGCGGGGGTCAGTCGGATCCCGCGCGAGCTCCGCTCGAACAACATGACACCGAGCTCCTTTTCGATACGGCGAACGATCTGCGAGACCGCCGGAGTCGAGAGGCCCATTTTCCGACCGGCGGCCGTCATATTGGGCGCGCTGCAGATCGTCAAAAACTGGCTCAAGAGCCGAAGGTCAAGATTCACCGCGAAACCCCGCTCCCCTCAGGCATGCTCATCGATGACCGAACTGCGCACATCTTCCTCGATGAGCTGCCAAATATGGTCTGCCAAAGCCACGAATTCTGGCCGGCGCTTCAGCGACAGCGGCCGCGGCCGCGGCAAATCGACGGTGACGATCTCCTTGATGCGTCCCGGACGCCGGTCGAACACCAGAATGCGATCCGACAGATAAACCGCCTCGTCGATCTGATGGGTGACGAACAGCACGGTCTTGCGCCCCTCCTCCCAGATGCGGAGCAATTCCATCTGCATGATCTCCCGCGTCTGCGCGTCGAGCGCCGAGAACGGCTCGTCCATCAGCAGGAGATCGGGATCGACCGCGAGCGCGCGCGCAAGATTGACGCGCTGCCGCATGCCACCCGAAAGCTGCCGCGGCAAATAGCTGCCGAAGCCGTCGAGCCCCACCAGCTTCAAGAGCGCGCCGATGCGGTGGGACTGCTCGGTATTGGCATAGCCGCCGATCTCCGGGCCGAGTTGCGCATTGCCGAGAACGCTGCGCCACGGCAGGAGATTGTCGTTCTGGAAGACGAAGCCGCGATCACTGCCAGGCCCATCGATGACCCGGCCGTCGAGCCGCGCCGTACCGGCGGTCGCCTTCTCGAGACCGCCGATGATGCGCAGAAAAGTCGTCTTGCCGCAGCCGGATGGACCGACGATCGATATGAATTCGCCCTTGCCGATATCGATGCTGATGTTGCGCAGTACGTCGAGGTCGCGAAAGCTCTTGGTGAGACCTGTCACGGAAAGCTTGGCTGGCGGTGTCTGCATCGTCAGTCGTTCCACGGGAGGAGGCGGCGCTCGAGCCAAGTGAAGCCGCTCGTCAACGCGATGCCGCCGGCGGCCAGGATCACCACCCCGGCGAACAACGCCGGCATGTTGAAGGTTTCCGCCGATTGGCTGATGAATTGGCCAAGCCCCGCGCGCGATCCAAACAGTTCGGCGACGACGACGCCGATGAGCCCGCGGCCGATACCGAGCTTCAGGCCGGCAAAGATGAAGGGCAAGGCCGAAGGCAGCGACACTTTGAAGAAGGTTTGCCGCGGCGAGGCGCCGAAGCTCCGCACCATCTCGAGCAAATCCTTGCTGGTCGTCCGCAAGCCGGTTTCGGTATTGATGATGACCGGGAAAATGACGAGCACGGCGACGACTACGACCTTGGATGCGACGCCGATGCCGAGCCACAGGATGAAGAGTGGCGCGAGCGCGACCGTCGGCGTCGCATAAATGCCCGAAATCCAGGGCTGCAGCATCTGCTTGCCGGCGACGGAGCTCGCCATGACGAGGCCGATGGCGATCCCGAGCAGGCTTGCGGCGAGATAGCCGAGGAAGAACTCGAAGGCGCTGATGGCGACATGATGCTGCAATTGCCCGGCGCGGGTGAGCGTCACCAGCGCCTCGCCCACCTGGCTCGGTGCCGCGAGAAAAAGCTTCGATGCAACGAGGAAACGGCTCACCAGCTCCCACAGGAACAGGCCGCCAACGACCGAGAGCGTCGGCAAGCCGTAGTGGCGCAAGGCGGCTTTGACGCTTTCGTCGACCCGCACAGGCGGTGGGGAGTGAGGCGCGATCGGAAGCGCGTTGGATTTCGCGGGCATGTCACATGGAATGTTAGTTGGTCACAAGGGTCGGATCGTAGAAACGGGCGACATCGGGCGCGCCTTCAAGATCGCCGAGCTCCTTCATGACTTTGAGCAGATTGGCAAAACCGCTATCCACGACGGCGCCGGTGTGATCATAGAGCTTCAACTGCTGGAAGAAGTCGTAGGTCTTCTCGGCGTCGTCGCGTTGCGAGCCGGTCTCTTCGACGAGGATATCGACCGCTCGCGCGCGATTGCCCGGATCGTAGAACCAATCGACGGCCGTCGCGTAGCCGGCGAGGAATTTCGCGATGACGGATTTGTGCTCTTTCGCCCAAGCCGTGTTCACGGCATAGCCCGAGAAGGGAAAATCATGCACATAGTCGACCGTGACTCCCAGCTTGGTGAAGCCCGCGCCCTCGGCTTTGAAGTTGAAGGGCGAGGTGAGGATCGCGGCATCGACCGAGCCCGCGCTCAGCGCCGCAAACCGCGCCGAGGTGGCGCCGGCAAAGACCATGTCGTAACTGCCCGGCTTGACGCCGTTGGGGATGAGCATGCGCTCGAGATAGATGCGCGTGATATCTTGAAGACCGCCGAGCGAGATCGTCTTGCCGATAAGATCGCGATAGGTCTTGATCTCGGGCTTTGCATAAAGAGCATAAGGCGCCGCCATGGCTTCGATGCGCAGGATCGACAAGGCTGCGCCCTTGTCGATCGCCCGCACCGGATCGACGAGACCGCCTGTGCCGAGCCCGACCGAGCCAGCCGCCACTTGCAGCTGCACGGCCGCGCTCGACGGCGCCGTGACGAAGTCGACGGCGAGATCGTCTTTCTTGAAGAATTCCTGTTTGCGCGCGATGAAAATCGGCCAGTTCAAGGCCGAGCCGGTGCCGACCGTGCCGACCGTGAGCGTCTCTTCGGCCTCGACCCGATGACCGGCGGTGAAAGTGCCGAGAAGCGCGAAGCCGACAATGACGAAGATTCGAGCGAACCAAGAGGCCATGGCGATGTTCCGCCTCACGCCGCGGCCGGCCGAAACGGCGCCAAGCTCTCGGCATAGTGATGCGCGATCTCGCCGCCGGTGGCGAGCCAGACGCCGTCATGACCGCATATGTACCGAAGTGCGTTATCGAGCGCGCCAATGCGGTAAGGCACGCCGATGAGATAGGGGTGGAGCGCGATCGCCATCGCCCGGCCCGAAGTCTCGCCTTCGCGCCACAACACGTCGAACTGGCGGCAGATCATGGCGCCGAACTCTTCGGCGGTACGGTTGTAGCGCTCGAACGCGCCCTTATCGTTGATGTCGTGACTGTAGGGCACGCTCAAGATCCGACGCCCGCCCTCGAGCGTCATCTCATAAGGCTGATCGTCATTGGTCCAGTCGCAGACATATTGGATCCCCGCGGCGGCAAGAAAATCGAGCGTGTTCCACGTCTCTTGCAGGCCCGAGCTCAGCCAGCCGCGCGGCGGTTCGCCGGTCGCGGCCGTGATCGTCGCGACGACGCGGCGAATGATCGCCTCTTCCTCGCCGGGAGCGACTTCGTTCAATCGGCGTGTATTGCTCTCATTGTGACCCATGAATTCCCAGCGCCGCTGGCGCGCTTCGGCAATGATCTCCGGGTGGGCCGCGCAAAGGTCGCTGTTCAGCGCGACCGTGCCGCGTATGCCATGGCGGTCGAGGACTTCCATCAGGCGAAAGACGCCGATGCGATTGCCGTAGTCGCGCACGGACCAGCCGGGCACATCCGGCAGCCTGCCACCGCTGCCGCCGGCGGCGACCGGCACTTTCTCGTTGAGCGAGAAATACTCAATATTGGGAATCACCCAGAGCGCGAGTCGCGCGCCATTGGGCCAAGTGAGCTTCGGCCGGCGCGTGATCGGAGAATAGGCAAACGGCCCGTAAGAGGATGGCTGCATCAAACCGCCTCCTTGAGCCGCATCTTTTCGAGATGCACCAGCGCATCGTTTACCTTCATCACATCTGCATATTTGTGATGCATGTCGAAGAGGTTGATCTTGTGCGAGATCTCGCTGCGATCGAAGCAGCATTCCTCGACGAGGACGACGTGAAATCCGTATGAGTAGCCGTCGACGGCGCTCGCCCGCACGCAGCCCGACGTGCTCTCGCCGATCACGATCAGGCTCTGGATGCCGAGTTGCGTCAGATGTGCGATGAGCGGCGTTCCGAAAAATGCGCTCGCGCGCTGCTTTGTGATGACGAGATCGCCGGGTTCCGGCTTGAATTCCGGACGGATGGCAAAGAGCGCGGGGTCGGGTTGGGCGCCGCGTCGCTTGGTTGCGCGAATTGCGCCTGGTTTGCTGTCGGCGCGCGTATCCGAGGTCGAATAGATGATCGGCAAGCCCGCGGCCCGCGCCGCGGCAAACAGCCGCCGCGTCGGCTCGATCGCCGTCCAGGCGTTGATGCCGCAGGATGAGGGATGGATCTTGCTCACCTCCGCCACGGGGCGGGCGCCCCCTTGATACGCCAGCTCGTAGAGGTCGATGGCGAGCAGCGCCGGCTTGGGCCCGATGAAGATCTCGCGCTTGTAATGCTGGTAGATATCGAGCACGTCGCCCGGAATAACGTCTTGCCAGCAATGCTGTTCGAAACGATCGGCCATCGGTCGTTGCTCCTTCCCCGTATCCAAGCGAGCGCCAGCGGGCATCCGTCTCAACCGAGGACGAAACGCCGGCAGCCACACGTCGATGTACGCAAGTTACATGCCAATTAGCGCGCTTGAGCGCGCGAGAGCCCGGTACGGAGAGCAGACGGCTATCCGGCAGCCACCTTCGGTATCGGCCGCGATCTACGAGCTTTGCGCCGCGCGGCTCACCTGACGGTATCGCGCAGGATATGTGCGTCGGCGCGTCGGCGATTGATCACCATCTCGCCATGGAGACGTCGGATCGCGGAAGATCCGGTCGAGACGAAAAGAAACGGGAAGATACCATGGATAAAGCAGGCGAGCCCGCCGCCGATCATGCCGAGCGAAAAACCCCAGGCCGATCGCAGATGCTGCGCATAGGTCTCGCCGACCGACGCCGGATGTTCGCTAAACGATAACCGCTGCAAGCTTCGCTCCACAACCTTTCGAGATTTCACGATACGATCGATGGCGCGTGAGCGGGTTGCGAAATTTGGCCTGAAGAAGCAAATTATTGGAATTATATTCCTTTCTATGGTGACTTAGCGGAATGTAATCCCCTAACAAACATCGCCGAGGCCCAATACAAACAATGGATGCCATCGATCAAAAGATTCTCCGCTGCCTCCAGGAGGATTGCACCATGCCGGTCGCGGACATCGCCGCGCGTGCAGGGCTCTCCACCTCGCCCTGCTGGCGCCGCATTCAGAAATTGACCGAGGACGGCATCATCCGCGGCCGGGTTGCGCTGCTCGACCCCGAGAAGATCAATGTCGGCGTCAATGTCTTCGTCAGCATCCGGACCAACCAGCACAATATGGCCTGGGCCGAGAAATTCTGCCGCGAGATCGCGAAGATTCCCGAAGTGGTCGAATTCTATCGCATGAGCGGCCAGGTCGATTATCTGCTCCGCGTCGTCGTTCCCAACATCGCGGCCTATGACGATGTCTACAAGCGGCTCATCAAAGCTGCCGATCTCTTCGATGTGAGCTCAAGCTTCGCGATGGAGACGATCAAATATACGACGGTGTTGCCGACCAATTATGCGACGTAAGAGGCGGTTCGCCGAGCGTCACGACCGTCGGGGTGATGGATTGCCCGTGATCAAGGGCACGAAGGTGACATCGAGAACATCGCGTTGCTCGATCTTACCGCCGGTGCCCTTATGGATGAGGACGAGGCGCTGCGATTTGCGAGACTTCCCGACCGGCACGATCATGCGGCCACCCGCTTTGAGCTGCTCGACGAGCATTGGAGGGACGCTCTCCGCAGCCGCGGTGACGATAATGGCATCATAGGGCGCGTGCTCCAGCCAACCGAGCGCGCCGTCGCCGCAACGGATCTCGATATTGCGATAGCCCTCGGCGGCGAGTACTCGGCGCGACCTCTCGGCCAGCTCAGGTACGACTTCGATGCTGTAAACCTTGCACGCGAGCTCGGCGAGGATTGCGGCCTGGTAACCCGAGCCGGTACCGATTTCGAGCACGACATCGTCGGGCGTCAATTGGAGGAGCTCGGTCATGAGCGCGACGATGAAGGGTTGCGAGATCGTCTGGCCATGGCCGATCGGCAGGGCCGTATCGATATAAGCAAAGGCGGCCTCCGTTTCGGGAAGGAAAGCCTCGCGCCGGACCTTATCGAAGGCGGCGATGAGGCGCGGGCTCAGTGTCTTCTGTCCCGTCAGTGCCGCGGTTTCCGCAGTCTCTCTCTGGATTTCCTCGATCAGCTTACGCTTCTCATCCATGCGCTTTTCAACCCGTATCGGCGATGATCGTTGCGCATACGGCCGCGGCCGGAGACTAATGGCGCCACCGATCCACATTCGGCTTTTACAGATTGACATAAAGGATCGGCAGTCCTTGGCTTTCGTCGGCATCTCCCTCGCTTGCCGTGCGCTGCCTTTGACCGTGAGGCGCCGTCGAGCTTAGGAAAGCGGCAGCGCGCCGCCTTGATTCAGCTCAATTTCGACCCAATTGCCTGGTGATGGAATCGCAAGATGGCAAGCCCGCTCCTGACCGACTTTTACCAGCTCAATATGATCGACGCTTATCTCGGTCGTGGCGAGACGAAAACCGCGGTCTTCGAGTTGTTCTTCCGCAAATTTCCGCCCCGGCGCGGGTTCGCGATGGCAGCCGGGTTGGAGCAGACGCTCGACTTTTTCGAGGAGTTGCGCTTCTCGGCGGAGGACATCGACTGGCTTGCCCGCGACGGACGGTTCTCGCAAAGCTTGCTCGACTATCTCGCCGCCTTCCGCTTCAGCGGCGATGTCGATGCCATGCCGGAGGGAACCATCTTCTTTGCCGACGAGCCAATTCTGCGCGTCACCGCCCCGCTGCCCGAGGCGCAATATGTCGAAACGCGCCTCATCAACATTCTGCATTTCCAATCGCTGATCGCCGCCAAAGCCGCGCGCATGGTGCTCGCAGCGCCCGGCAAGCTGCTGATCGATTTCGGCCTGCGCCGCGCTCATGGCGCCGAAGCCGGTATCTTTGCCGCCCGCGCGAGCTACCTCGCCGGCTTTGCCGGGACGGCCACCGTGGTCGCCGAGCAGCTTTATGGCATTCCGCTTTACGGCACCATGGCGCACTCTTTCATTCAGGTTCACGATGACGAGGCGCAAGCCTTCGAAAATTTCGCGCGGGCACGGCCGAGCAATCTGACACTGCTGATCGATACTTACGATACCGAGGAGGGAGCGAGGAAGGTCGTGGCCTTGGCGCCGCGCCTCAAAGCGCTCGGCATCAAGGTCGGCGCGGTAAGACTCGATAGCGGCGATCTCGCGGCGCTCGCGAAAAGCGTGCGGGGCATTCTCGACGCGGGCGGCCTTGCCGATACGGCGATCTTTGCGAGCGGCGGTCTCGACGAGGACGAGATCGCGATGCTGCTGGCCGGCGGCGCACCGATCGACGGATTCGGCATCGGCACAAGCCTCACGACTTCCTCCGACGCGCCGGCGCTCGACTGCGCCTACAAGCTCGAGGAATATGCCGGCGTCGCGCGCCGCAAGCGCTCGGCGGGAAAAGCGACCTGGCCCGGCCGCAAACAAGTCTGGCGACGTTTCGACGCCGCGGGAAAAATGGCCGGCGATATTCTGTCGCTCGAGGATGACCGAATCGACGGCGAGGCGCTGATCGAGCCGGTCATGCGCAATGGCCGCCGTCTTCGACGTCCGAGCCTCGATGAAATCCGCGCCAACGCCGCCCGCAATCTTGCCGCACTGCCGGACCCGCTGCGCCGGCTCGAAACCGGCGCCGCTTATCCGGTTCAGATCACGGGCAAGCTTACCCGGCTCGCGGAGGAGGTCGACCGGCGTGTCACCGGCGGAGGCACCACGGGATGAGCGAAGGCTTCGTCATCGGGCCGCGGGACCTATTCCTCGCCGTCGATCTGCAGAATGATTTTTGCCCGGGCGGCGCCCTCGCCGTCCCAGAGGGCGACAAAATCATCCCTTTGATCAATCGGCTCGCCCAAGGTTTCGCACATGTTGTGCTGACGCAGGATTGGCATCCGAAGGGACACCTCTCCTTCGCCTCGAGTCATCCTGGCAAAAAACCCTTCGATACGATCGATATGCCCTACGGGCGTCAAGTACTGTGGCCCGATCACTGCGTCCAGGACAGTGCCGGCGCCGCCTTCCATGCCGATCTTGCCGTCGCGAAAGGGGAGCTGGTTCTGCGCAAGGGATTCGACCCCGCGATCGATTCCTACTCCGCCTTTCGCGAGAACGACCGCACGACCAAGACGGGACTCGCCGGCTATTTGCGCGAACGCGGTATCGAGCGAATCTTCATCGCCGGTCTCGCTTTGTATTTCTGCGTTCGCCATTCGGCCGAGGATGCGCGCAGCGAGGGCTTCGAGGTCGTCGTGATCGAGGATGCGTGCCGCGCGATCGACACCGGCGGTTCCTTGGCAGAGACCTGGACGTGCTTCAGGGAGCGCGACATTCCGCGCGTTTCGGCGGCTCTGCTCGGTGTGAACGAGGCCGGCTAATCGCATCTCCGTACCGGCGCGGCCCCTCGCCTCTCTTGCACGGCTTGACAATTGACTGACTACCAGTCAGTATAAGGAGGCTTTAGCATTCCGAGGAGGATGGCAATGAACGGATCGCTTTGGACGCTCGCGGGACCGGTTCGCGGCCATATCGCGGCGAGCGTCGCGCTCGGCCTTCTCGTCACGGCCGCTTATGTCGGCCAGGGCATGCTGCTGGCCTTTGCTCTTTCGGCGATTGTCCGTGCACACGACCTCGCACGCGCTTCGACCTATGTCGGCGGGCTGTTGGTCGTGCTTGTCTTGCGCGGCATGCTCTTGTGGCTCGGCGAGATCGCGGCGCAGCGTACGGCGCAGGCGACCAAGGAGAGTTTGCGCGCGCGTCTCCTCCAGAAGCTCCTTGCGCTTGGGCCGAGCTACGCCACGGGCGAAGAGAGCGGCAGGCTGCAGCAGATCATTGTCGGCGGCGTCGAAGCGATCGAGACTTATTTTAGTCGCTACATGCCGACCGTGTTCGTTGCCATCATCGGCTGCATCGGCGTGCTCGCCGCAATGGCGGCGATCGATCTTCGCTCGGCCGTCCTGCTCGCTCCGTTCGTCGCGATCGTCCCGCTGTTCAGCCGATTGTGGATGCGGTGGCGACGGTCCTATTCGCGCGGTCTTTTCGGCGTGCGCGCGGAATTCGGCGCCTATCTGCTCGACACGTTGCAGGGGCTCGTCACCTTGAAGGCCTTCCAGGCGACGGAGCGGCGGCGGGCCGAGCTCGTGCGGCGCGCCGTCGCCTTGCGCCAAGAGGCGATGCGGACACTCTCCGTCTCCTTGATACGTGGCGGCGTCACCGGGCTGTTATCGCTGGGCGGCGTCGCGACCGTGCTGGCATGGAACGCGTTGCGGGTCGCGGAGGGAGAGCTCGCGCCCGTCGCGCTCTTTATGACCTTGTTCCTCGCGCGCGAGGCATTCCGGCCGCTCGACCGGGTCGAGCGCGAATTCCATGCCGCCTGGAACGGCGCCAGCGCTGCGCCGCCGATCACGCGGCTGCTCGCCGCCGAGCCGCGTGTCACCGATCCTGCCCGCCCCAAGCCGCCGCCGCAGCGCGCCGATATCGTCTTCGATGACGTTACCTTCGCTTACGAAGGCGCAGACGCCGCAGCCCTCAAATCGGTCTCCTTCGCCATCAACGAGCATCAGCGCGTCGCGCTGGTCGGGCCCTCGGGCGCGGGAAAATCGACGATCGTCGGACTGCTCCTGCGCTTCTTCGATCCGCAGCGCGGCGCAATCCATATTGGCGGGATCGATTTGCGCGAGCTGAGTCTCGACGCGCTGCGCGCCCAAATCGCGGTGGTATCGCAGGACACCTATCTTTTCCATGGCACGATCGCCGATAATCTGCGCATCGCCAAGCCGTCGGCGAGCGATGCCGAGATCGCGGCCGCCGCCGATGCCGCCCAGATCGACACCTTCATCCGCGCGCTGCCGAACGGCTATGAGACAGAGGTAGGCGAGCGCGGCGCTCAACTCTCCGGCGGCCAGCGCCAGCGCATCGCCATCGCTCGCGCGTTGCTCAAGAACGCACCGATCCTCATTCTCGACGAGGCTACCTCAAGCGTCGACCCGGCAAGCGAGCGCGCGATCCAAGCAGCGCTCGAACGGCTCACGGCGCAACGCACGACCCTTGTCATCGCCCATCGCCTTTCGACCATCCGCCAGGCCGACCGCATCCTCGTGCTCGATAATGGCGCGGTGGTCGAGCACGGCACGCATGACGAGCTCGTCGCCCGCGACGGCCTCTATTCGAAGCTCACCCTCGCCCAAGGAGCAGCCGCATGAGCGCCGAAACTTTCGACGGCATTGGCGTACCGCCGTCGCGCCCGCGCGCCGCGGGACTGCGGGCGCTTTTGCCCTTTGTTGCGCGAAAGCGGCTGAGTTTCGTGTTGACCGTGGCGTCCGGCATCATCGCACAAGTGGCGACGGTGACGGCGCTCGCCACCGGCGCTTGGCTTGTCGGCCATGCCGTGCAAGGCGATACGGCGGGCCTCGCCACTGCGGTTTGGCTCCTCGCAATCGCGGTACTCGCCGCCGCTCTCTGCAAGTGGTGGCAGATGTTCGTGGCGCATGATTTTGCCTATGGGCTCATCGAGGTGCTTCAGGTGGGCATTTATGACGGGCTCGAACGCGCGGCGCCGGCTTATGTGCTGGGCCGGCGAACCGGTGAGCTCGCTTCGGTCGCGACCGCCGACGCCGATCTCATGGAGTGGTTCTACGCGCATGTACTCGGCGACTATGTCGGCGCGGTGATCGTGCCGCTGGGCGCACTTCTGACCCTGTTTCTCATGCATCCCATCATGGCGCTGGTCCTGCTGCCGTTCCTGCCCTTGGTCGCCTCGGTGCCGTTCTGGCTCGCGCGGCGCGCGGGTGAGCAAGGACGCGCGCTGCTTGCCGCGCTCGGCCTTCTCAATGCCGAGGTCGTCGAGGGCGTGCAGGGCTTGCGCGAACTGGCCGTCTTCGGCGCCGGTGCCGCCTTTCTGCGCCGGCTGATGCAGGACAGCCGCACCGTGCATGCGATCCAGATGCGCTACGGCAAGCGCGCGGGACTCGAGCAGGCGGC
>CAYMNX010000686.1:0-2787 GCA_964391905.1 uncultured Rhizobiaceae bacterium | reverse complement strand
CCACAGCGTGCGAACTCCGCGCGTCGGTGGCCGCGCAACGCGGCAAGCTGATGACTCAGCTCGAGGCGGCCATGATCGATGTTCCGATCCTTCTGCGGATCCGGCATCATGGCGACTATCATCTTGGCCAGGTGCTGGTCGTCCGGGACGATGCCGTCATCGTCGACTTCGAGGGCGAGCCACTGCGCCCCATCGCCGAACGCCGCGCGAAGCACCTCGGGCTGCGCGATGTCGCCGGCATGCTGCGCTCATTGGCCTATGCGGTCGAGACCGCCGGGAAGGACCGGCCGGAACCGACGCGGCGACGCTTGTCGGCGTGGCAAGCCGCAGCATCGCGCGCCTATCTCGAAGCGTACATGGAGACGGCGGCCGGCGCTCCCTTCTGCCCAGCCGATCGCACCGCGACAGAGCGGATCGTGCGCTTCTTCATGCTGGAGAAGGCGCTCTATGAGGTGCTCTACGAGCTTGCCAATCGGCCGGACTGGATTGCGATCCCTCTGCGTGGGATTCTCGCATTGCTCGACGACAAAGGGCCGGCCGCGCCGATATCGCGCTCGCACCGCATGCCGTTCGGTGCCGAAATCCAGCCTGACGGCAGGATACGCTTCCGCCTCTGGGCGCCCGCTCATGAACACGTGCATCTCGTGCTGAACGGTAGCGAATCCTTACCGATGCAGTCCCTCGCAGACGGCTGGCACGAGCTCATCACCGAGAAAGCATGCGCTGGCGCGCGCTACCAATTCATGGTGTCGGATGGGCTCCGGGTGCCAGATCCGGCATCCCGCTATCAGCCTGATGACGTTCACGGCCCCAGTGAGGTCATCGACCCCGCCGCTTATCCGTGGCGCGACGGCGACTGGAAAGGCCGCCCCTGGGAGGAGGGGGTGCTCTATGAGGTGCATGTCGGTGCCTTCACGCAGGAAGGGACGTTTCGTGCCGCCATCGAAAAGCTCGACCATCTCGTCTCGCTCGGCATTACCGCGATCGAGATCATGCCGATTGCCGATTTTCCGGGCCGGCGGAACTGGGGTTACGACGGCGTGCTGCCCTATGCGCCCGAAGCGAGCTATGGGCGCCCCGAGGATCTGAAGGCGCTCATCGAAGCCGCGCATGAGCGCGGGCTGATGGTCTTGCTCGATGTCGTCTACAATCATTTCGGTCCAGAGGGCGCCTACCAGCACGCCATCGCGCCGCAACTCTTCACCGACCGCCACAAGACGCCATGGGGCGCAGCGATCAACACGGATGGCCGGGACGCAGCGCCTGTCCGCGCCTATTTCATCCATAACGCGCTCTACTGGCTCGAGGAATACCATTTCGACGGTCTGCGGCTCGACGCTGTACATGCCATCCTCGACGACAGCGATAAGCACCTGCTCGAGGAACTCGCCGAGACAGTTCGCGCCACGGTGCGCGACCGGCCCATCCACCTTGTTCTCGAGAACGAGGAGAACGAGGCCAAGCGGCTCGTTCGTGATGCCGACAACGCACCCCGTTGGTACACGGCGCAGTGGAACGACGACGTCCACCATGTTTTGCATGTGGCGGCGAGTGGCGAAGCCAAAGGTTATTACGCCGACTACAAGGGCGATACGGAAAAGCTCGGGCGCGCGCTTGCCGAAGGTTTCGCCTTCCAGGGAGAGGCGATGCCTTATCGCGGCCATCCGCGTGGCGAGCCCTCCGCGTTCCTGCCACCGCCAGCCTTCGTCGCTTTTATCCAGAACCATGATCAAGTGGGCAACCGTGCTTTTGGGGATCGCCTGGCAGCGTTTGCACCGGTCAAGGCCGTGCGCGCGGTAGCGGCGACCTATCTGCTGCTGCCTCAAGTGCCAATGCTGTTCATGGGCGAAGAATGGGCTGCTGCGCAGCCATTTCCTTTTTTCTGCGACTTCAGCGAGGAGCTCGCCGACGCGGTCCGCAACGGCAGGCGCGCGGAGTTCGCTCGCTTTCCCGAATTTCGAGACCCGGCGATGCGCGAGCGCATTCCCGACCCGACCGCCGAGACCACCTTTGCCGCGGCGAAGTTGCGCTGGGACGACATCACCCGCGAGCCGCATGCGGCATGGCTCGCATGGTATCGCGAAATTCTGCGGGTGCGGCGCGAGGCGATCGTGCCGCTGCTCGCCGACTTGCACGAAGGCGGCCGCTACAGGGTGATCGGCGAAGGAGCCGTCGAGATTCGTTGGGCGCTCGGCGAAAACAAAGCTACCCTGCTGCTGGAGGGAAATTTTTCCGACACCCAGGTCAAGAGCTTCGCGGCCAGCAAGGGTCATATACTGTGGCAGGAGGGTTCGGTAAGCGCCGATGGCGCTTTCGATCCTTGGACTGTGCGCTGGTCCATCGAGCCGCCTACTCCTAATGACGCACTGGATGCGCTTGCCGAGCGCATGGGCATCGAGCGCGAATTCCGCGATGCGCGGGCTACGATCGTGCGCGCCAGCGCCGACACGAAGCGCAGCCTGCTCGCAGCGATGGGTATCGAAGCCTCGAATGAGGATGCCGCGAAAGCGGCATTAGTGGCGCTTGAGCGGGCCGAATGGCAACGTGCTCTCCCGCCGGCGCTGGTGGTGGGCTCGAGCGGCGCTGTCGAGTTGACCTTGCCCGCCGTGACAGCCGAGGTCGGTTGGCGGATCGCGCTGGAGGAAGGTGGTGAGCAAAGCGGAAAGTTTTCTTTCGCCGAGCTGCGTCTCGTCGCGGAGCGTCCGCTTGACGGCGGACCGCTACAACGCCGGTGCTGGAACCTCCCCGAGGGTCTGCCCTTTGGTTATCACCAGCTCAGCATTGATC
>CAYMNX010000685.1:0-4879 GCA_964391905.1 uncultured Rhizobiaceae bacterium | reverse complement strand
CCGTCGGCGTATCGGCTGCGGCGACGAGAGCGGCGCCGGACAAGCCGAAAAACGGCAAAATAAGGAGAAAAACCCCGAAACGTGCCGGCTCTTTCATAGTGCGATTCTAGGTCCCGCCCCAGGGCCCGGCAAGCAATGGTTGGTCAATTCGCCAATCTGTGATGTCGCAGGGGGCGTCAGGCATCGCTCCGGCGGCCGCCGGGCTCGTCGCTTATGGCAATGGCATCGGAGCGTGGCGATATTGTAACGATATTGGCGATGGTCGCTGAGGGATCCATGACGGATGCGGCAGAAAGTGCTTTGGTCTTATTCTCCGGCGGGCAGGATTCGACGACCTGCCTTGCTTGGGCCCTTGAGCGCTTCGAGCGAGTGGAGACGATCGGCTTCGATTACGGTCAGCGCCACCGGGTCGAACTCGATTGCCGGACGGCGCTGCGCGACGGGCTTTCCGCGCTCGAGCCGCGCTGGGCGGCGCGGCTCGGGGAGGATCACACGCTCGCGCTTGCAACGTTGGGCGAGATATCGGATACGGCGCTGACGCGCGACGTCGCGATCGAGGCGACCGAGAACGCGCTGCCGACCACCTTCGTGCCTGGGCGCAATCTCATTTTCTTGACCTTCGCGGCGGCCGTTGCCTATCGCCGCGGCTTGCGCCATCTCGTCGGCGGCATGTGTGAGACGGATTATTCGGGATATCCCGATTGCCGCGATGACACGATGAAGGCAATGCAATTGGCGCTCAATCTCGGCATGGAGCGCCGCTTCGTCATTCATACCCCGCTCATGTGGATCGACAAGGCAGCCACCTGGCGGCTTGCGGCCGAGCTCGGCGGCACGGGGCTGATCGATCTCATTCGCGAGGCGACGCATAGCTGCTATCGCGGCGATCGCATCAATCGTCACGAATGGGGCTATGGCTGCGGCACTTGTCCGGCGTGCCGCTTGCGGGCGGAAGGATATCGCCGCTTTCGCGATGGCGAGGCAGCCGGCTGACACGGCGCTCGGGTTCGACGGATCAGATTTCGCGCAAGAAAATCGTGCCGAGGCAATGCTCGTCGCAGCCCGGCGGGATATGGACCTGATCGACGCGGCCGCGAATCATCCGACCGTCCTCTTCGATCACGATCTCAGCGCCGCGCGGCGGCTCATCGTGCATCGTTATCTGCCCGGCCTTGACAAAGTGGGCGCTGCCCTTCGCCATGACAAGGATGTGGAAGCGGCGCCCCGCGAGCGCGAATTGAGTCACAGCAGGTGATCGGGCAAGCTGCCGACATAGCGGCTGAGCTCGATGCCCTGGCCAACCGGCAGCAAAATCGATTGGATTCCCGCCTTGGCGCGAACCGCGCGGCGATAGGCGGCGGCTTCGATGCGGCTGGACGCGGGCTCGATCATGTTGTCGGCCAAGACCAGCGCCCCGGGCGCGAGCTTCGGATAGAACAGATCGAGGCAGGGGACGTAGAGATCCTTCCAGAGATCGAGCAGAACGAAATCGAATGGGCCCGGTAGCATCGCCAGAATGTCGATGGCGTTACCGGGCCTGAACTCGACGCTGCCGACCAGCCCGGCTTCGGCCAAGGCCTCGCGCGCATAATCCTGCTTGTAGCGCTGGAGCTCGAGCGTGATGACCTTGCCGCCAACCGCCTTCGCGGCCTCGGCCAGCCAGACCGTCGAATAGCCGTAAGAGGTGCCGATCTCGAGGATCGCCTTTGCCTCTACCTCCTTGATCAAAAGGTTGAGCAGCCGCCCAACGGCCGGCCCGATCGGCAGCAGGCATTCATCGAACGAGCCGACGCGACCGGCGCGCATCCGTTTCGATTCGGCCTCGATCCGCCGATGATAGACGTCGAGAACGCGCGTTACGGCCTCATCCATCTCGTCCGACCTCGATCCAGCCGGTTGTCTTCGCGGGCGAGATCACGGCGCGCCGGATCAAGCGCCGGCCGCCCGTGCCCGTTGGCGGCGCCGCCACGCCTTTCGCTTTGCCTTGCGCTTGTTGGCGCGACTTTGCAGGCTCGTTTTCCTGGTTTTTTTCATGCTCGATCCTATCGGCTGGAACGATTCCAACTGTAGCAGATTCGAAGCTCGCGCATAGCCCCGGTCGACCGCCGATCTGGGCTCTCAGCGTGACAGATGCTCTTCGATGACGCGCGCGAGGTCCTCGGCGCGGTAAGGCTTGGCCAGCAGCCGAAATTCCCGGAGGGAACGGCGTTCCTCGAGATCGGCGGTGGAATAGCCTGATGTCAAAATGATTTTGAGGTCAGGGCGGAACCGCCGCGCGCGTCGCGCCAGCTCGTCGCCGCGCAGGCCCTTGGGCATGACGACATCGGTGAACAGCAGATCGACGTCTGTACCCCGTTCGAGGATGCCGAGCGCGGCATGCCCATCCTCGGCGAGAAGGACCTGATAGCCGAGATCGCGCAACTCGTCGGCGACGACATGGCGAACTTCGGCGTCATCCTCGACCATCAAGATTTTTGCGGCACGCGCGCGATTTTCCGCGGGCAGGCGGTGAGCTGCCATGTCCTCTGCGCCGCTGCGATCCGAGGAGCGCGGCAGATAAAGCGACACCTGGGTGCCAACGCCGACATCGGAAGAAATATGGACATAACCGCCGCTTTGCTTGACGAAGCCGTAGATTTGGGCGAGGCCGAGGCCGCTGCCTTTTCCGACCTCTTTGGTGGTGAAAAACGGCTCGAAGACATGCTCGAGAATCTCGGGCGGCATCCCGTCGCCATTGTCGATCACGCTGACCGCGATGTAGCGCCCTCGGGCGATGTCCGAATCGGGCGGCGGCCGGCGCTCGTCAAAGAGCACGTTCTCGGTTTGAACCGTGATTTTGCCGCCGGGCTTGTGGACGGCATCGCGCGCATTGACGACGAGGTTCAAGACAGCGGATTGGAATTGCGCCGGATCGATGCGACAGGGATCGAGCGTCGGGCTCAGGAGAAACTGGATCTCAGCGGCATCGCCGATGGCGCGCCGCAGAAGATCGCCAAATTCGTTGATGAGTCGGTTGGGATTGACGATCTCGGGCCGAAGCGGCTGCTTGCGCGAGAATGCCAAGAGCGACTGCGTCAGCCGGGCGCCGCGGGCGGTGGCACGTTGCATCGCGTCGAGCATGCGCTTGCCGGCATCGCTCGTCACGTGCCGCTCGAGAAGGTCGAGATTACCCGAGATGACGGTGAGCAGGTTGTTGAAATCGTGGGCGATGCCGCCGGTCAACTGGCCGACGGCCTCGAGCTTCTGCGCCTGCTGGTACTGTTTTTCGATCATCTCGCGCTTTTCGATCTCGTTTTTTGCACGCTCGAGCGCGAGCTGCTCGTGGCGCGTGTGCCGGATCGCGGTCAATGTGACGAGGATGAGTGCGATGGTTACCGGAACACCGTAGATGAGTTGGGTGCCCATGGTGCGCAGCCATTCCCCGACAATCGCTCCGCGGTCGATGCCGACGAGGACGTAGACCGGGTAATCGGGGATTTTCCGATAGGCAATGATGCGTTTTGCCCCCGTGTTCGGCACCTGGAGCTCGTATCGCCCCTGCTCCGGCGCGCCGCGGATGGCCTGCATGAAACCGCTGTTGGTAGGAAGCCGGGACGGCGCTGCCGTATGCGTATCCTGAGCGAGCACGGCGCCGTCGGATCGGACCAGGAAGAAATAAATATCCTCGTCGCCCGCAATCGAGGCGTAATACTGTGACAAGTGGGCCGGCTCGATGGCAATGTTGATCAGATTGCGTCCCGGGATGGGATCGCCGTTCGGTGTGTGTCGGGAAATGGCGAAGAGCGGGATCTTCGTCCGAACGCCGGGACGCACATCCGAGATATAGAGATCGGCGGTGGAATCGTCGCCCGCGCGCGAAACCGATAGGTAGTTTCCCCGCCCCATGACGAGTGCTGGCGGCGGAAAATCGTAGTCGGCGCTAGCGATTTGGCCCTTGTCATCGATCAAGCCGATGGCGTTGGCCTGGGGCAGGCTCTTCTTGATGTTGCGCAGAAAGTCGTGGATGTCCCTCGACTGGCGTATCTGGTCCCATGACAGATTGGCGATCCGCTCGGCAATCTGATCGAGGACCAGCTTGCTGGTCTCGAATACCTTAGCGGTGTGCTCGCTCGACACGTCCGTCAGCTGACGGATGCGGGCATCCGCGGCCGCGAACATTTCCCGGTAGGTGAGAACCGACATGGTGGCGAAGAGTACCGTTGGCACGACAAATGCCGCGACCAGCAATATCCGCAGCGGCCCGATGGCGTCGCTTCTTTTCCTCGGAACCGCGGCCTGCATCCCCTGCGTCCTTGCCTCTTGGCTCAAAAGCGCACCCATATGAGATTGGGGCTATTTTATGACGGGAGGCGCCTTCGCTCAAAGCATTTGGATTTCCTTGGAAAGGTCGATCGACTAACATGCTTGTGAGCCGCGAGAGAGATGGCAACCGGTGGATCTCAACCTCGTCTTGGGAGCTTTGCTCGTCATCGCGATCATCGCGATGGCGCTGCTGTGGCGCTTCTATCGCCGCAGCGAGGACGCGCGCCGCCGCCTGGCCGAGCGCAGCGACGCGCTCGCGCTCGCATCCGAGCGCAACCACGACGACTTGGCCCGTCGCATCGATCGGCTCCAGGCGCTGGGACGCGTGCTGGCCGGCGTTACTCATGATCTCAACAGCGCGCTCTCGGTGGTCGTGATGAATCTCGACGTGATGCAGCAAGACCCGGCGCTCGGCGAGCGACATGGCCGCCGCATCGAGAACATGATGAAGGCGATGCAGAAAGCGACCAATCTCACCCGCCATCTGTTGAACCTCTCGCATCACCAAAAACCGCAGACGGACGTCGTCTGCCTTGCTGACATTCTTCCTTCCCATATCGAGCTGCTGCAATCGGCT
>CAYMNX010000684.1:0-18248 GCA_964391905.1 uncultured Rhizobiaceae bacterium | reverse complement strand
CGCGTGCCCATGACCATCACCGGGGCGAGGAGATCACCGTCTGGTGCTCCAACGACTATCTCGGCATGGGCCAGCATCCGGCGGTCCGCGCCGCGATGCACGAGGCGATCGACAGATGCGGCGCCGGCGCCGGCGGCACGCGCAACATCTCCGGCACGACGCATTATCACGTGGTGCTCGAGCAGGAGCTCGCGGCGCTCCACAACAAGCCGGCGGCGCTCATCTTCACCTCGGGCTATGTCGCGAATGAGGCGGGGCTCGCAACGCTCGCGAGCCAGATTCCGGGCTGCATCGTCTATTCCGATGCGCTCAACCACGCCTCGATGATCCAAGGCATCCGCCACGGCCGCACGGAAAAGCATATCTTCAAGCACAACGATCCGGCCGATCTCGCCAAGCTCTTGGCCCAAGCCGATCCGGCGCGGCCGAAGCTGGTTGCCTTTGAATCCGTCTATTCGATGGACGGCGATATTGCGCCGATCGCCGAGCTTTGCGATGTCGCGCAGCGCTACGGCGCCATGACCTATCTCGACGAGGTTCACGCCGTCGGTCTTTATGGCGCGACCGGCGCCGGCATCGCCGAGCGCGACGGCGTCAGCCATCGCGTCGATATCATCCAGGGCACGCTCGCCAAAGCCTTCGGCCTCATCGGCGGCTATGTCGCCGGCTCGAGCGCGATGGTCGATTTCCTGCGCTCTTATGCGCCGGGTTTCATCTTCACCACCTCGTTGCCGCCCTCGATCTGCGCCGGCGCCGTCGCCAGCGTGCGCTACGTCAAAGGGGCAAGCGCGCTGCGCGAGCGCCATCAGGAGCGCGCGGCGCTTTTGAAGCGCCGGCTCAAGGAGGCCAGCCTCCCGGTCATGCCGTCGCCGAGCCATGTCGTGCCGGTGCTGGTCGGCGATGCCCGGCTCTGCAAGGAAGCCTCGGACGAGTTGATGGAGCGGCATCGCATCTATGTGCAGCCGATCAACTTCCCGACCGTGCCGCACGGCACCGAGCGGCTGCGCCTGACGCCGACGCCGCAGCATTCCGACGCCGACATCGAGCGGCTGGTCGCGGCGCTCAGCGATGTGTGGTCGCGGCTGCCGATCCGGCGCGTCGCCTAAGACCTCAATAACCTTCGATATTTCCACGCAGGGCGCGGCGCTTTCGCGGGAAGCGGGATCGGTGTATGATTCGCCAATGTTCCGCGATCGTTCCCTCATTCCCGCCGAAGCCATCCGTCTGATGGCGCTCGGCCTTTTGGCCGAGGGAGCGCGCGCCTATGGCGATCTCGCCGGGGAAATTCGCTACTTCACCAGCAGCTTCGTCGGCCCTTCGCTCGATCTGATGGGCAGCTCGATCGAGCTCTTGCGCTATCAGGGGCTGATCGAGCCGGTCGAAGGCCAAGGCATGGCCGATAACGCGGTGATGCGGTTGAAGCCCGAGGGCCGTGCCGCGCTCCATGAATTGCTGCGGGCGCGGCTGGGCCAGGGGCTCGGCGACATCAATCGCCTCGCGCTGCGCTTGAAGCTGCGCTTCCTCGCGCTCCTGCCCGAGGCCGAGCAAGCCCAACAGCGCGCGCATATCGTCGAGACGCTCGAGAGCGAGTTGGCGCGGCTCGCCGATATGCGCCGACGCCACAATGGAGCGCCGGCCGCCTTTCGCGACTGGATCGATCGCGACATCGCGGCGCTCGAGGCGCATCGCCGCGCACTGCAGGCCGGCCACTAATCGAATTCCGACAGACGGAACCGCCACGACAAAGACACGAAGGGAATCTTCTTCGTGCCTTGGTGGCTTTGCGGTTCGATTTAAGCGAGGGAAGCGCGCAGGATCTTCACGATGGAAATTTGGCAGAATTTTTTTCTTGCGCAGGTCGGCGCTTCGGCTGCGTTGACCGGCCTCGTCTTCGTCAGCGTCTCGATCAATCTCAAAAAAATCCTGGAATATTCCAAGCTCGTCAACCGCGCCTTCCAGGTGCTGGCGGTTCTCCTGGAAATTCTCGTCGTCTCGTCGCTGGCTTTGGTGCCCGGTCAGTCGCTGGCGCTCTTTGGCGCCGAGGTGCTGATCGTTGGCATCGCGGTTTGGGTCATTGCCACCGTCTTCGAATTCGGCAGCGTGCGCACGACGCCGTCCGAATACCGCAAGGTCGCACTCTACAACGCCGGCTTCAGCCAGCTGGCGGGCCTTCCTTATCTCGTCGGCGGCATCGTTTTCCTGACGAGCGGCGACGCGGGCTTTTATTGGCTCGTGGCCGGCATTCTCCTCTCCTACGCCAAAGCGATGTTCGAGGCCTGGGTCCTGCTGGTCGAGATCAATCGCTAGTAAAGATGCTGACCGCCGGTGATGAAGATTTCCGTGCCGGTCACGTAAGCGGAATCGGCCGAGCAGAGATAGAAGATCGTCGCCGCCACGTCCTCGGGCGTGCCGAGACGCTGCAAGGGAATCCGCGGGATCAGCACCTCGGTCTCGGGCGACAGCATCTGGGTCTCGATCTCGCCCGGCGCCACCGCATTGACGCGCACGCCGAGCTGGCCGAACTCCGCCGCCATCTCGCGCGTCAACGCCGCGAGCGCCGCCTTCGAGGTCGAATAGGCAGAGCCCGCGAAAGGATGGACCGCGTGACCGGCGATCGAGGTGACATTGACGATCGCGCCCTTGCCGCGCGCCAGCGCCGCCGCCAGCCCGCGCGCCAGCGAAAGCGGCGTGAAGAAATTGAGCTGGAACACCTCATGCCACGCTTTGAGGTCACCATTCAGCACGCCGAGGCGCTCGCGGAACGGCGTCTTCGGCGACACGCCGGCATTGTTGACGAGCGCATCGAGCGCGTCGTCCCCGATAAGGCGCTGCGCCTCGGCGACGAAGCGCTCGACCTCCTTGGGATTGCCGAGATCGGCGGGAATGTGATGCGTCCAATTGGGATCGCGCTTGCAATCGGCCGGCACATCCTCGCGCGAGGTGGTGATGATGCGCCATTGGGCTTCGGAAAATCGCCGCACCGTGGCATGGCCGATGCCGCGGCTGGCGCCGGTGAGGAGGAGCGTTCGACGCGCGCTCACGGGAAGAGCCTTTCCGTCCGCCAGCCGTCGCCCGCGCGACGATAGACGAAGCGATCATGCAGGCGATAGGGCCGGTCCTCCCAGAATTCGAAGAAATCCGGCACGACGCGATAGCCCGACCAGAAAGGCGGGCGCGGCACGGCATCGCCCTCGAAGCGTGCCTCGATCTCGGCATTGCGGCGCTCGAGCTCGGCGCGCTCGCCATAGGCGCGCGATTGCGGCGAGGCCCAGGCGCCGATCTGGGCGCCACGCGGCCGGGAAGCGAAATAGGCGTCGGCTTCGGCGGCGCTCACCACCTCGACCATGCCTTCGATCCGCACTTGGCGCAGCACCGATTTCCAGTGAAAGCAGAGCGCCGCATGAGGATTGGCCGCAAGCTCCTCGGCCTTGCGACTCTCGAAATTCGTGTAGAAGACGAAGCCGCGCGAATCGTACCCCTTCATCAACACGAGCCGCGATGACGGCTTGCCGTCTCTCGTTGCGGTGGCGACGTTCATCGCTTCGGGCAGGCTCGGCTCCTTCTCGCGCGCCTCGTTGAACCAACGCGCAAAATGCTCATATGGCGCATCGAATGGAACCTTGCTCATCGGACTTGAGGATAATGCGCCGGAGACGGCGATTCAAACGGCGGGACGTGACAGCGCGGTTAACCTTGCGGCGAGTCGGCCTCCGGCCGTTGCCGCAGGCGCTTTTACCGGGCAAAATGTGACAAATGAGAGACCCTTATACCGTATTGGGCGTGCCGCGCGGCGCGTCGGACGACGAGATCAAAAGCGCCTATCGCCGGCTTGCGAAGAAACTTCATCCCGATGTCAATCCTGGCAAGCGCGCGGTCGAGCAGCAATTCAAGGAAGTCACCGCCGCCTATGATTTCCTCTCCGATCCGCAAAAGCGCCACCGCTATGACCGCGGCGAGATCGGCCCGGACGGCGCCGAGCGCATGCAGGGCTTCCGCTATGGCGGCGGCGGATCAGGGGCCGGATTCAATCGCGGCGGCTTCGGCGGCAAGGCCGGCCAGCGCACGACGGGCAGCGCGAGCTTTGGCGGTATCGACGATATCATCGCCGAGTTTCTCAACCGCGGCGCGCGGCGCGACGCGAAAAGCGCCGACAGCCAAATGCCGGCGCAACGCCTCAAAATCTCGTTCCTCGAAGCCGCGCGCGGCGGCAAGCACCGCGTGACGCTCGCCGACGGTCGCGCGCTCGACGTCGCGATTCCCGCCGGGATCGAAACCGGCCAGCGCTTGCGGTTGAAGAGTGCCGAGGGCGATACCTATCTCGAGATCGAGATCGAGCCCCATGCGCTCTTCACGCGCAAGGCCCATGATATCCATATCGAAGTGCCGGTGACCTTGGTCGAAGCGGTGCTGGGTGCAACCATCACCGTGCCGACGATCCATGGCGCGGTCGCGGTCAAAGTGCCGCGCGGCTCCAATAGCGGCGGAACGCTGCGGCTCAAAGGCAAGGGCATCACGGCCGGCGGCGTCACGGGCGATCAATATGTGAAGCTGCGCGTCGCCCTGCCCGATCCGCCCGATCCGGAGCTCGTCCGCTTTCTCGAGCGGTGGTCCGCCGGTCACGCTTACGACGTTCGCGGCAAGCTCGATATCGGCTGAGCCTCTCCTTCCCGTCACCCTCCTTCCCGTGTAGGATGCCCGGCCGTTCACTCATTGTCGCGCGATGGATGCATGACCGATCAACAGCCGCTCATGGCGGGCAAAAAGGGCCTGATCATGGGAGTCGCCAACGAACGCTCGATTGCCTGGGGCATTGCCCAGGCGGTTCATGCGCATGGCGCCGAACTCGCATTCACTTATCAGGGCGACGCTTTCGGCAAGCGCGTCCGTCCGCTCGCTGAAAGCGTCGGCAGCTCGCTCGTCGTCGATTGCGACGTGACCAACGAGGCGAGCGTCGACAACGTCTTTGCCGCGGTCGCCGAGCGCTGGGGCCGGCTCGATTTCCTGGTGCATGCGATCGCGTTCTCCGACCCGAACGAGCTCAAGGGCAAGTATGTCGAGACGACGCGCGCCAATTTCCTCAAGAGCATGGAGATCTCCTGCTATTCCTTTACCGATGCCGTGCGCCGCGCCGTGCCGCTGATGACCGAAGGCGGCAGCGCCGTAACCTTGAGCTATTACGGCGCCGAGCGCGTCATGCCGCACTACAATGTCATGGGCGTATGCAAGGCGGCGCTCGAGGCGAGCGTGCGCTATCTCGCGGTCGATCTCGGCGGCCAGAATATCCGCGTCAACGCGATCTCGGCGGGACCGATCAAGACCCTTGCCGCCTCGGGCATCGGCGATTTCCGCTACATCCTCAAATGGAACCAATATAATTCGCCCTTGAAGCGCAACGTCGCGATCGAGGAAGTCGGCGGCGCCGGTCTTTACTTGTTGAGCGATTTGAGCGCGGGCGTTACCGGCGAGGTGCATCACGTCGACTGCGGCTATCACGTCGTCGGCATGAAGGCGGTGGACGCGCCCGATATTTCCGTCGTCTAGCGAGGCGGCGCGGTGGCAGGCAATAGCTTCGGCACGATCTTCCGTTTCACGAGCTGGGGCGAAAGCCATGGGCCGGCGATCGGTTGCGTCGTCGATGGCGTGCCGCCCAACATTCCTCTGGCCGAGCCCGACATTCAGCACTATCTCGACAAGCGCCGGCCCGGAACCTCGCGCTTCACGACACAGCGCCAGGAGCCCGACCAGGTCGAGATCCTGTCGGGCGTGTTCGAGGGCAAGACCACGGGCACGCCGATCTCGCTCCTCATCAGAAACGAGGATGCGCGCTCGCGCGATTACGCGGCGATCAAGGACAGCTATCGGCCGGGCCACGCCGATTACACCTATGAGGTCAAGTACGGCATCCGCGACTATCGCGGCGGCGGTCGCGCCTCGGCGCGCGAGACGGCGATGCGCGTCGCGGCCGGCGCCATTGCGCGCAAGGTTCTGGGCGACCACATCAGGATTCGCGGCGCGCTCGTCCAGATGGGTCCGCACCCGATCGACCGCGCGCGCTGGGATTGGAGCGCCGTCGAGGACAATCCCTTCTGGTGTCCCGATCGCCAGATGGCGCAGCACTGGGAAGGATTTCTCGACAGCATGCGCAAGGCCGGAAACTCGACAGGCGCCGTGATCGAAATCGTCGCCGCGGGCGTGCCGGTCGGCTGGGGCGATCCGATCTACGGCAAGCTCGATGCCGATCTCGCCGCGGCAATGATGGGAATTAATGCCGTGAAGGCGGTGGAGATCGGGGCAGGTTTCGGCGCGGCCGCGCTCTCGGGCGCCGAGAATGCCGATGAGATGCGCATGCGCGACGGCAAGGTCGAATTCCTGTCCAACAATGCCGGCGGCATCCTGGGCGGCATCTCGACCGGCCAGGATATCGTGCTGCGCTTTGCCGTGAAGCCCACGAGCTCGATCCTCCTGCCGCGGAAGAGCGTCGACCGCTTCGGCCACGAAATCGAGGTCACCACCAAGGGCCGGCATGATCCCTGCGTCGGCATCCGCGCCGTTCCGGTCGGCGAAGCGATGATGGCGGTCGTGCTCGCCGACCACTTTCTGCGCGATCGCGCGCAGTGCGGGACGTGAACTGCGGGGCCCCCTCACCCTCCCGCCACGCGGGGCCCTTCCTTTCCCCAACGGGGCGAGGCTTGGGGTGAGGGGGAAATTGTAAGATGCGGCGCTTCATCATCGGCTTCTTCGCGACGATCGGCTTCATTTTCGTCCTGCTGGTCGCGATCGGGATCGGTCTCGGCATCTGGTTCTGGCGCGCGCCGCGCGGCCCGAGCGTCGCCGCCAACACCATCATCACCCTCGATCTGAGCCAGGCGCTGCCGGACGCACCCACCGATCACGGCTTCTCGCAGTTGCTCTTCCCCTCCGGCTTGTCGCTCGCCGACACGCTCGGGGCCTTGGCGCGCGCGGGCGACGATCCGCGCGTCAAGGCCGTGGTCGCGCGTATCGGCGACAGCAGCATGGGCATCGGCGAGGTGCAGGAGCTGCGCGACGCGATCGCCGCATTTCGTGCCAAGGGCAAGCGCGCGATCGCCTATGCCGATACGTTCGGCGAGCTCTCCTCGGGCACGCGCAGCTACTATCTCGCCGCGGCTTTCGATGAGATCTGGCTGCAAAAGCTCGGCATGGTCGCGCTTGTCGGCCTGCGTGCCGAAATGCCGTTCTTCCGCGGCACGCTCGATTGGCTCGGCGTCGTTCCCGAATTCGCGCATCGCGAGGAGTACAAGGACGCGGCCAATATGATGACCGAGACCCAGATGACGGGTCCCGAGCGCGAGGAGCTGCAGGCGCTGCTGCAGTCGATCTACGGGCAGATCGTCGATGGCATCGCCGCCGATCGCAAGATCGACGCAACGCAGGTCAAGGCGCTGATCGACCGCGCGCCGATCCTCACCGACGAAGCGATGAAGGAGCATCTCGTCGACCACATCGGCGCTCGCGAGGACGCGATTGCCTCGCTGGGCGGCGGGCCGACCTTATCGCTCCAGCGCTATGTCGATCAGGCGGGTTCGGCACATAAGAGCGGTCCTATCGTCGCGCTGATCTATGCGACCGGATTGATGGCGCGCGGCAGCGCGGGCAATCCCCTGACCAGCGACAATCTGCTCGCTGCCGATGACGTGACGCGCGCCCTCCGCCTTGCGCAGAACGACAAAGCGGTACGCGCGATCCTCTTCCGCATCAACAGCCCGGGCGGCTCGGCGGTCGCGGCGGAGACGATCTGGGCGGCGGTCAAGCGCGCGCGCGACGCCGGCAAGCCGGTGATCGTGAGCATGGGCGATGTCGCCGGCTCGGGCGGCTATTATATCGCGGCGCCCGCCAACAAAATCGTGGCTGAGCCCGCGACCTTGACCGGCTCGATCGGCGTCATCGCCGGCAAGCTCGTCTTCGACGATTTGCTCAAGAAGATCGGCGGCAATTCGGATGCGGTCCAGATCGGGGCCAATGCCGGGATGTTCAGCTTCCTGCAAGGGTTCTCGCCGAGCGAGCGCGAGCGGCTCGAGGCGGTGCTCGACGATATCTATGGCACCTTCAAGGCCCGCGTCGCCGCAGGCCGCAAGCTCGATGCGAGCGCGGTCGAAGCCGTCGCCAAGGGACGGGTGTGGAGCGGCGCCGATGCGAAAGCGCGCGGGCTTGTCGACACGCTCGGCGGATTCACGACGGCGCTCGATGCCGCCAAGGAAGCGGCTGGGATTCCCAAGGATCAGGACGTCAATCTCAAGCTCTATCCGCCGCCGCGGAACGACCTCGACCTCTTGCTCTCGCGCGTGATGCGACGCGGCCGCGCCGGCGATAGCGAGAATTCACGCCTCTCCGCCCGGGTTCTCGCCGCGCTGCGCACCAACGCAGAAGGCTGGGACTCGCTGTTGCAATCTCCCGGCGCGCTGCTGATGCCGCCGCTGACCGTCCAATAGCAAACGCTCCTCGGCCGTTTCCTGCATCGCGAGAGCTGTCAGCGACGCTCGCTGATGGAATCTTGCTCTAAGATGCGCTCGCCACCGGCGCGACGTGGTCGCGAAATTCGTTTTCCTCGTGATAGGTCTCGCCGCTGCGGCCGAAGGCCCAGATATGGGGTCCCTCGATCTTCGAGATGGTAAGGCGCTCGTAGAGATGCTTCTTGCCTGTCTCGAAATCGAACACCATGCCGAGCGCAATCGGACCTTGATAGCGGCCGCGCAACGGGACCGGCGCTGGACGGGGCTTTGTCTGCGGCTTATCGGCGACGAGGACGACGGCTTTGCGGAAATCCGCTTCCTCGTAATAGGTCATGCCGCTGCGCCCGAAGGCCCAGAGATGCGGCCCTTCGATCTTCGTGACGGTGAGGCGCTCGTAGAGATGTTTCTTGCCGGGCTCGAAATCGAACACCATGCCGACCGCGATCGGACCATCATATCGGTCACGCGTTTGGGCTTCCGTCATCGCTCCCTCCCATGCTCCGCAGCAGTGCGGCTTCGGCAGGAGCTTAGCGGGAGCGCGAGCGCGGGCCAAGCAAGACGCACCTCTCCGCGGCGCGCCGCGGAGAGGTGATCGGCTAGAACCGCTCCAAGCTTGCTTGCTGCACCTCGGTTGCGGGTCGTTCCCTCACCGCCTTGGCGGTGATGGTCCCGCCCCGCTCAGCGGGTGCAATGGCCGGCGCCTCATCGGGCACCGCGGCATTCGTCGGCGCGCCGCAGCTGCCCGCGCTATGCGAGACCACCTGCGGCTTGGCGTTTGGGCCTTGCGATGTGATCTCCATGCTCTGCCGGCAGACGCCGTTCGGCGAGATCGTCATGGAGAAGCTGTAAGCCTTGGCGCCCGGCGGCAGATTGCCGGCATCGATCGCGATCGGCTGGTCGGGCGCTCCATTGGGCGCCACCGTCCATGATTGCGCCGCGCGCAACAGTGTCGCCATCTCGCGGTCCATCGCGGCCGAGATCTGCTCCATTCGAGCGAAGATCGGGCTCGGATCGAAGGGCGCTTCGTCGAAAGCGACGGGGGCGGCGGGTCGAAGCGAGATCCGCGGTGCGACATCGCCCGCATAATGGATCTGCTCGACCGTGCCATCGGGAAGCTGGATGGTCATTGTATGCGCCGCGGCGGCTCCCGCGATCGCGATCGAGCCAAGTCCAGCCATGAGAACAGTAGGAAGGATACGCATGTCTGGTCTCCGTTAGAACACCTGAAGACAGCGAGAAATATAGGTCGGAATTTTCGACATATGCCGTTAAACTTTTGAAAGGCGGCCCCGCTTGGTGCCGCAATAAAATTGCGCCGGCGCCCGTATCGGGCAGACCAGGCCGATCGGGGAGGATCGCATGGGCGAGAGGCAATCTGTCGACATCGCCGCGCTTGTCGGCAACGCCAAGCTCGGCCGCTTTCATGCCCTGATGCTGTTTCTCGCCTTCCTGATGATCTTCATCGACGCCTTCGATCTCGGCTCGGTCAATGTCGCGGCGCCCGCGATCCTGCGCGCCTTCGGCGCCGAGAAAAAGGCGATCGGCCATGTCTTCGGCGCGGGCTATTTCGGCATTCTGATCGGGTGCTGGGTCTTCGGCTATGTCAGCGACCGCTGGGGCCGCAAGATCGGCTCGATCGGCTCGATCATGGTCTATACCGTGCCGGCTTTCGTCATTCCCTTCGCAAGCTCGATCGACCAGCTCGTCTATTTGCGCTTCCTGACCGGCATCGGATTGGGCGGCGTCATGCCGACGACCTTGGCGATCCTCGCCGAGACCGCGCCGAAGCGCTTTCGCGCCAGCTTCGCGATGATCGCGCTTTTCGGCTTTCCATTGGGAACGACGGCGATCGGCCTGGTCGCCGCCTGGCTTATTCCACTCTTCGGCTGGACCGCCGTGTTCTTCGCCGCCGGTTCTGCCGGACTCGCGCTCGGCATCCTCTTGAGCCTCGTTCTTCCGGAATCGGTGCAGTTCCTTGCCTTGAAACGGCCGCAAGCGCGCGAATTGCCGCGCATGGTGAAGCATTTCGCGCCGGAGATCGCGATCGGGCCCGAGACGCGCTTCGTCGCGCGACAGGAAGAAAAGCCGAAAGGCTTCGCCCTCCTCGCGCTCTTCGCCGAGGAGCATCGCGCCGCGACAGCGCTGCTCTGGCTCGCCTATTTCGCCGAGGGCCTCACCTACATCACGATCGCAAGCTGGCTCGCCGTCGTGCTCGAGACCGCGGGCTTGCCGCCGACGCAGGCCTCGCTCACCTTCTCCTATGCGGCGGCGGGCGGCGTTGTCGTTGCCTGCCTCTTGATGCGGCCGCTCGACAAGATCGGGCCGATGGCGAGCGTCGTCACCGCCGTGATCGCCATTGCCGCGATCTTCACGCTCGGCATTCCCGGCATCCCGCAATGGCTCATCATCGGTGCGGCCATCGCCGTGCATTCCTTCTGCTCCGCAACGCACTCGTCCCTCAACGGCACGGTCGGCCTCTTTTATCCGACCGACATCCGCAGCAACGGCGTCGGCTGGGCGTCAGGGCTCGGCCGCATCGCTTCGATCATCGGGCCGACGACGGTCGGCTATCTCCTCTCCTGGAAGCTGCCGCTACAAGAAGTGCTGTGGATCATCGCCGCGCCCTATCTCGCCCTGATCCTCGCCTGCATCGGCCTCGGCCGCCACTATCAGCGGCGCTTCACGGCGAGCGACGGACTCGCGCCTTCGCTCGAACCCGCCCTCGCGATCAAGGAACAAGTTTAGAAGCTCGTCATCGCAAACGTAGCGAAGCGATCCAGAGCGGTGCGCTTGGATCGCTTCTTATTCTGCTCCTAACGATGCTGGTCGCAGCTCGGAGCGCTGCTACGCCTCGACCTTGTCCTTCATCTCGACTTTGTTGCCGCGCACTTTGACGGCCGAGGTCGAGATGTCGAATTTATTGCCATCGGCGTCCTTGGCCGCATCCTCGACGTAAGGACGGCCCGGCGGCGGCTTCATGACGAAATTGCCGCGCTCCTTGAGCCGGCGATAGACATGCTCTTTCTCGTCGGCCTCGATGGTGATGCCGAAATGATGAACGCCTTGCGGCGCCAATTCATGACGTCGCGGCAGCAGCGCGATATCCATATAGCCGTCGGTCAGCCAGACGGCCCCTTCCTTGCTTTTGCCCTGGATCTTCATCTCGAAGACATCGGCGTAGAATTCGGCGAGATTCGCCGGGTCGTCGGAGAAAATCGCGATGTGACGAATCTTGGCCATAAGCGCTCCATCCCTTCTCGTTGCTTGGGTTCACGCTATGCCGGGCCCGGCGGCGCGTCAATGGCGCTCGAAACGCCGTCCCGGCTTGCATAAACGAGAAACTCGACATTGCCTTCGGGGCCTCTAATCGGGCTTTCGGCGATCCCCGCGACATGCCAGCCGATGTCCTCGAGCCAGTGCGCGATGCGATCGCAGACCTCGCGATGGAGCGCGGGATCGCGCACCACGCCCTTCTTGCCGACACGATCGGGCCCGACTTCGAATTGCGGCTTGATGAGCGCGACGAGCCGCGCCTGGCGCTTCGCCAAAGCGAGCGCCGCCGGCAGCACAATCTCGAGCCCGATGAAGCTCGCATCGCAGACGACGAGATCGACCGGCTCCGGCACTTCCTTGATGGTGAGATGGCGCGCATTGATGCGCTCCAAGACGATGACGCGCGAATCTTGGCGCAGCTTCCAGGCGAGCTGCCCGTGGCCGACATCGACGGCGTAGACGCGCGCGGCGCCTTTCGTCAGCAGCACGTCGGTGAAGCCGCCGGTCGAGGCGCCGATATCGAGCGCGACGGCGCCGGTCACATCGATCGCGAAATGCTCAAGTCCATGCGCGAGCTTGATGCCGCCGCGCGAGACCCAAGGATGATCGCGCGTCCTCACCTCGAGCGCGATATCGCTTTTGACCGCTTGCCCCGCCTTGTCGAGCTTCTTGTCGCCGCTCCACACCGCGCCGGCAAGGATCAGCGCCTGCGCCTTGGCCCGCGTCTCCGCAAGCCCGCGCTCGACGAGCAGAGCATCAAGGCGAAGTTTGTTGCTCATAGTTTCTCCCCTCACCCCGCCCCTCTCCCCGACGGGGAGTGGGAGGGACCCGCGCAGCGGGAGGGTGAAGAGTGAAGTGTAGCGCGCTATGCCCGGATCGAGCGTTCCGTCAAAGCGCGGCCGAGCGCACCCAGCGCGGTTTGCGTGATGTGGCGGGCGTTGAGACCCGCCTGCTCGTACTGCGCCGCCGGCGAGTCGTGATCGATGAAGCGATCGGGCAGGACCATCGGGCGGATCTTCAGCCCCTGATCGAGCAGGCCGGCATGCGCCAGATGATGCAGCACATGGCTGCCGAAGCCGCCGATCGAGCCTTCCTCGATGGTGATGAGCACCTCATGCTCGCGCGCCAGGCGCTCGATGAGCTGGGTGTCCAAGGGCTTCGCAAAGCGCGCATCGGCGACCGTGGTCGAGAGCCCATAGCCGCCGAGCTCGTCGGCAGCCTTCAGGCATTCCTGCAGCCGCGCGCCGAGGTTAAGGATTGCGATCTTGGTGCCTTCGCGGATGATGCGACCCTTGCCGATCGGCAGCACCTCGCCGCGCTTCGGCAGCTCGATGCCGATGCCCTCGCCGCGCGGATAGCGCACCGCCGAGGGCCCGTCATCGATCGCGGCACAGGTCGCGACCATATGCATGAGCTCCGCCTCGTCGGCCGCGGCCATGATGGTGAAGCCCGGCAGACAGCCGAGATAGGCAAGGTCGAAGGAGCCGGCATGGGTCTGGCCGTCGGCGCCGACGAGACCCGCGCGATCCATGGCAAAGCGCACCGGCAGTCCCTGGATCGCGACGTCATGCACGACCTGGTCGTAGCCGCGCTGCAGGAAGGTCGAGTAGATGGTGGCGAAGGGCTTCATGCCTTCGCAGGCGAGACCCGCGGCGAAAGTGACGGCGTGCTGCTCGGCGATGCCGACATCGAAGCAGCGCGTCGGGAAGCGATCGGCGAATTTGTCGAGACCCGTGCCCGAGGGCATGGCCGCGGTAATGGCGACGATGCGATCATCCGCCTCGGCCTCGGCGATGAGGGCCTTGGCGAAGACGCTGGTATAGCTCGGCGCCGCCGCCTTGCTTTTCACCTGCGCACCGGTCGCGACGTCGAATTTGACGACGCCGTGATATTTGTCGGCCGCCTGCTCGGCCGGGGCGTAGCCGTGGCCCTTGCGCGTCACGACATGGACCAGGATCGGTCCGCGATCCTCGCCGTCGCGCAAATTCTTCAACACCGGCAGCAGGTGGTCGAGATTGTGCCCGTCGATCGGGCCGACATAGTAGAAGCCCAGCTCCTCGAACAAGGTGCCGCCGCCCGCGACCATGCCGCGCGCATATTCCTCGGCGCGACCCAAGACGCTGGCGAGGCCGCGCGGGAAGCGCTTCGCCATCGCCGCACCCAGCTGGCGCAGGCTCATATAAGGCTTCGAGGAGAGGAGCCGCGAAAGATAGGCGCTCATCGCACCGACTGGCGGCGCGATCGACATGTCGTTGTCGTTGAGGATGACGATGAGGCGCGAATCCATCGAGCCGGCGTTGTTCATCGCCTCATAGGCCATGCCCGCGCTCATCGCGCCATCGCCGATCACGGCGATGACGTCGTTCTTCTCGCCCTTGAAATCGCGGCCTACCGCCATGCCGAGCGCGGCCGAGATCGAGGTCGAGCTATGCGCTGCGCCGAAGGGATCGTATTCGCTCTCCGAGCGCTTGGTGAAGCCCGAGAGCCCGCCGCCCTGGCGCAGAGTACGGATGCGATCCCGCCGCCCGGTCAGAATCTTGTGCGGATAGGCCTGGTGGCCAACATCCCAGATAAGCTTGGCGCGCGGTGTATCGAAGACATAGTGCAGCGCCACGGTGAGCTCGACCACGCCAAGCCCCGCGCCGAGATGGCCGCCCGTGACCGAGACGGTATCGATCAGCTCCTGGCGCAGCTCCTCGGCCAGTTGCTTCAGGTCGGATTCCGGCAGCTTGCGCAGATCGGCCGGAACCGTCACCTGCTCGAGCAGGGGCGATACATTGCTACGGCGCGCCGGGTCGGCGCTGCCGGACGTTAGCTCGGGATTCTTTGCCACGGATTGTTCCTCTCCGGCTTTGAAGGCCACGCAACGTTCGACGGGCGCCAGTCCGGTAACCACTTTGCCACAACGCGTGAGCTTATCAATTTAGTTCGCCAACGCAAGGCGTTAGCTTGCCGCAATTCCGCCACTTTCGAGCAAAACGCCCTCTGGTCGAGGGGTTTAATCTGCGTATAATGCGCCGCACCTAAGGTTGTGGAGGCGGGCCGGAAGCCCGCCGGGTAAGCGAGGTCGAAATGCGGGTTGTCCTGGCCCAGCCCCGGGGCTTTTGCGCCGGAGTCGAACGCGCCATCGAGATCGTCGAGCGGGCGATCGAGAAATATGGCCCGCCTATCTATGTCCGCCATGAGATCGTCCACAACCGCCACGTCGTCGAGCGGCTGCGGGCGAAGGGCGCCCAATTCGTCGATGAGCTGGCCGAGATCCCGCCCGGCGGCGTTACCATTTTCAGCGCCCATGGCGTCGCGAGCGCGGTCGAGGACGAGGCCGAGGATCGCGACCTGCCGATCATCGATGCCACCTGCCCCCTGGTCTCGAAGGTCCATAGCGAGGGCCAGCGCTATGCCAATCAAGGGCGCGAAATCGTTCTCATCGGTCATGCCGGGCATCCCGAGATCGAGGGCACGATGGGGCGCATCAACGGCAAGGTCCATCTCATCTCCAAGGCCGAAGAAGTCGCCAATCTCAAGGTCGGCGACCCGAACAAGCTTGCCTACATCACCCAGACGACCTTGAGCGTCGACGACACCAAAGCCGTGATCGACGCGCTGCGCGAGCGCTTCCCCGCGATCGTCGGGCCCGACACCAAGGATATCTGCTACGCGACCCAGAACCGCCAGCGCGCCGCGCGCGAGCTCGCCTTGCTTGTCGATGTCGTGCTCGTCGTCGGCGCCGCCAACAGCTCCAACTCCAATCGCCTGCGCGAAATCGCCGCGGAGCAAGGCGTTCGTGCCTATCTCATCGCCGATGCCGATGCGCTCGATCCTGCCTGGCTCAAGGGCGTGAGCGCGGTTGGCATCACCGCCGGCGCTTCGGCGCCCGAAGACCTCGTGCAGAAAGTGATCGACCGCCTCGCGAAGCTCGATAAGGTCGAGCTCGAGACCTTGCCCGGCATCACCGAGAACGTACGGTTCCGCATGCCGGCAAAGCTTGCCGATCCCGTCGACTAGGATTACCTCAGGAATTAAAGAAGGGAAGCCGCCTTGGCCGTTCCATTGCACCAAATGATCCGCGTCGGCGCTTACGTCGCGAACCAGCGCCTCATGGGCGTCGAGCGCTATCCGCTCGTCCTCATGCTCGAGCCGCTCTTCCGCTGCAATCTCGCCTGCGCCGGCTGCGGCAAGATCGATTATCCCGATCCGATCCTCAATCAGCGCCTCTCGGTCGCGCAATGCCTCGAGGCGGTCGATGAGTGCGGCGCGCCGGTCGTCTCGATCGCCGGCGGCGAGCCCCTCCTCCATCGCGAGATCGAGCAGATCGTCGAAGGCATCATCGCGCGCAAGAAATTCGTCTATCTCTGCACCAACGCACTCCTGCTCGAGAAGAAGATCGATCGCTTCCGGCCCAACCCCTATTTCGTTTGGTCGATCCATCTCGACGGCGACAAGGAGATGCACGACCATTCGGTCTGCGAGCCGGGCGTCTATGACCGCGCCATCGCCGCGATCAAGCTCGCGAAGTCGAAGGGCTTCCGCACCAACATCAACTGCACGCTTTTCGACGGTGCCGATCCCGAGCGCGTCGCGCGCTTCTTCGATACGGTCATGGAGATGGGTCTCGACGGCATCACCGTCTCGCCCGGCTATGCCTATGAGCGCGCACCCGATCAGGCGCATTTCCTCAACCGGCGCAAGACCAAGGAGCTTTTCCGCGGCATCTTCCGCGCGAAGAACGGCACCAAATGGTCGTTCTCGCAATCGGGCCTCTTCCTCGATTTCCTCGCCGGCAATCAGAATTACCACTGCACGCCTTGGGGCAATCCGACGCGCACCTATTTCGGCTGGCAGCGCCCCTGCTATCTCCTCGGCGAAGGCTATGCGAAAACCTTCAAGGAGCTGATGGAGACGACCGATTGGGATCGCTACGGCACCGGCAATTACGAGAAATGCGCCGATTGCATGGTCCATAGCGGCTATGAGGCGACGGCGGTGGTGGATGCGGTGAAGCATCCGTTGAAGGCGCTCGGCGTCGCGATGCGCGGGGTCAAGACCGAGGGCGAGATGGCGCCCGAGATCAATCTCGACAAGCAGCGCCCGGCCGAATACGTCTTCTCGCGCCATGTCGAGCAGGCGCTCGAGCGGATTAAGAATCAGAAGGTCAGCTCAGAAGCGGCGGAGTGAGCACTTCGCCGCTTCTCGCTGACGCTTACCTAGCTCGGCGTCTCTATTTTCGCGCCTTGGGCCCGGCCGGCACGAATTGCCGCGTCAACATCTGATCGTCGCGCGGCGCCTCGGGCAGGATGCCGAGCTCGACGAATGAGGCGGCGATGGTCTTGATCCCTTCGGGGTCGAAGCGCCCGTCCTCGCTCATCGTCGTGATCTCGAAATCATAAGCCTTTGCCATCACCGCCGGCGAGCGGTTGAAGACGCGCGCCGAGATCGCGACCGTCTTCTCCTTGTTGGCCTTCATGAACGCCACCGTCTCGAAGAGCGCGTCGAGGAAGCGCTGGACGAGCGCCGGTTGCTCGCGCACGAGATTTTGCCGCGCATAGGCGACCTGGGTGACCATCGTCGGCGCATATTTGCCCATATCGGTGACGACGCGGCCACGGCCCTGCTCCTCGAGCTGCAAGCCGACCTCGGTCGCCGTCACCATGGCGTCAATCTGATGCGCCAGCACGGCCGAGATATTCGCCTCGACGCTGCCGAGCGCCGCGCCCTTGACGCCGCCCGGCCCCCAACCCTCGATAATGGCCATGCGCCGCACCAGCCAATCGGGCAGCGAGCCGTTGGTCGCGAAGCTGATGGTCTTGCCTTTTAAATCGGCGACGGTCTTGATCGGCGAATCCGCTGTGACGACGACCGCGAAGCCGCGCGGCGCGCCGACCGTCGCCGCGATCGCGATCACCGGCGATCCCTTGACCGTCTGCGCCATGGCGGTGCTGCCGGAGAGGCCGATATCGATGCTGTTGGAGACGAGCGCCTGCTGGAACCGCGCGCCGCCGGAGAGAACCGTCACCTCGACATCGAGCCCGTGCTTCGCGAAGATTCCCTCCTCAACCCCGATATCGAGCGGCAGATAGCCCCAGGTCTCGCTCGTCGCCTTGCCGGCGCGGAGCTTGTCGGCGGCGAGCGCCTGAAACGCCGCGCCACCGACGCCGAGCGGCAACGCGAGCGAAGCGACCAAGAAAAGACGAACACAGCGCAGCAAAGAATCCTCCCCCGCGATGGCCGCTGATCGCGGCACGCCGTCCCCATCCTAGCGCGCGGTACTGTTTTCGCGAGTAATTTCGGCGCGCGGAACGACAGTCGGCCGCGGCGCTCAAAGCTTCGCGCTTACCTGCCGGCGCATCTCATCCGCGAGCGGATGCAGCGCCTGGGACGGCGCCGCGCCAACCACGCTGTAGCCGACCCCCTGATCGGCCCAAGCAAAGCCCGCCACCGAACCGCTCGAATGCTCGGACATACGGGTTGTCGTCTGATCGACGGTCA
>CAYMNX010000683.1:0-2411 GCA_964391905.1 uncultured Rhizobiaceae bacterium | reverse complement strand
GGTGTTGATGGATGCGGCGGGGCGCGCCGTCGCCGATGCGGTGAAGCGGCGGTGGACGAAGCGCCCGGTCGCGGTGCTGTGCGGGCCCGGCAATAATGGTGGCGACGGCTTTGCCGCTGCGCGGTACCTCGCCGCAGAAGGCTGGCAGGTCCGGCTTGGGCTTTTGGGCGAGCGCCAGCAGCTCAAGGGAGCCGCGGCGCATCACGCGTCGCGCTACCGCGGTGAGGTCGAGCCGCTGTCGCCGGCTCTGCTCGATGGCGCCGAGATCGCGATCGATGCGATATTCGGCGCCGGATTGTCGCGGCCGGTCGATGGCATGGCGAGAATGATGATCGAGGCGCTGGGGGATCGTGGCCTGGCGACGGTCGCCGTCGACGTGCCGAGCGGCGTCGATGGCGCGATCGGCATCATTCGCGGCGCCGCCCCGCGCGCGGCCATGACCGTGACTTTCTTTCGCAAGAAGCCGGGCCATCTGCTGTTCCCGGGGCGCGGGCACTGCGGCGCCGTGGCCTTGGCCCAGATCGGAATTCCACCCCACGTCCTCGAATCGATCGCGCCGCGCCAATTCGAGAACGGGCCGCCGCTCTGGCTCGAGCACTATTCCTGGCCGCAGCACGAGGATCACAAATACCGCCGCGGACATGCCGTGATCGCGGGGGGAGGGGTGCTGACCGGCGCGGCTCGCCTCGCGGCGCGCGCGGCGGGACGCGTCGGCGCCGGGCTGGTAACGGTCGCTGCGCCCGCCGCCGCATGGCCTGTCTACGCCGGTGCGCTGACGAGCGCGATCGTGCGGCCGATGCATGCGCCCGACGATTTCGCGGCACTTATCGGCGATACCCGGGTGCGTGCGGTGTTGGTGGGGCCGGGGGCTGGCGTCTCGCCGGAGACGAAGGTATTGGCGCTCGCCGCGCTCGAGGCGGGACATGCCACCGTCCTCGACGCCGATGCGCTGACGGTCTTTGCCGATGCGCCGGAGGCGCTCTATAGCGCGATCGCGGGTCCGACCGTGCTGACGCCCCATGAGGGCGAGTTCGTTCGCATTTTCCCCGAGACGGGCGACAAGCTCGCGCGCGCGCGGGGGGCCGCTCACAAGTCCGGCGCGGTCGTCCTCATCAAGGGGCCCGATACCGTGATCGCCGCGCCCGACGGTCGCGCCGCGATCAACAGCAACGCGCCGCCCGAGCTGGCGACGGGCGGCACCGGCGATGTGCTGTCGGGGCTGGTGACCGGATTGCTGGCGCAGGGGCTTGATCCGTTCGATGCCGCCTGCGCCGCCTGCTGGCTTCATGGCGAAATGGCGCGGCAATTCGGGCCCGGCCTCGTCGCCGAAGATTTGATCGAGACTCTTCCTGCCGTCCTGCGCCGTTTGAAGGCGCTGACGGCGCAACCCAACTGAGAGAAGCATGAACGACCGTACCGGGTTCCTTGACGGATTTTACGATTTCACTTTGAGCAACTGGCGCTCCTTGCGGGCGCGGTGGCGCGATCTCGCCGGCAGCTCCCGCAGTCTCGAGGGCGGAACCTTGAGCGATGGCGCGGTGGAGCGTCTGCGCGAGCAGATGCAGGACTGCCTCGAGGGTCGCGGCGGCGAAGTGTCGGCGCGCACTCGCGCGGCCGCGCTCGGCCAGACCTATCTCGCACTTCCGCCGAGCGGCCGAGAGCGCTTCCTGCAGTTGCTGGCGACCGATTTCGACATCGATCACATGGCGGTTGGCGCCGCCTGCCAGCGTCTTGCGCACGCGCGTGGCGATGACGAGAAGCGCCGCATCGAACGCGCCCTGCGCCGGGCGCTCGAACCGCCGCGCGTCAAGCTTCTAACCCAGTTCAACGCGCTGCCGAGCGGCGTCAAATTCCTCGTCGACATGCGCGCCGAGTTGATGAGGCACGTCAACCACGACGAAGCTTTGTCCGCGCTCGATCACGATCTCAAGAATCTGCTCGCGCATTGGTTCGATGAGGGCTTTCTCGAGATCAAGCGGATCACCTGGGATTCGCCGGCGGCGCTGCTCGAAAAGCTGATGGTGTATGAGGCGGTGCACGAGATTCGCAGCTGGTCCGATCTGAAGAACCGGCTCGAGGCCGACCGTCGCTGCTTTGCCTATTTTCACCCGCGCATGCCGGACGAGCCGCTCATCTTCGTTGAAGTGGCGTTGGTGAAGGGCATGGCCGACAATGTGCAGTCGCTGCTCGACGAGACGGCGCCGGTCGGCGATCCCGCCACCGCCGATACCGCAATCTTCTATTCGATCTCGAATTGCCAGCGTGGCCTTTCCGGCATCAGCTTCGGCGCCTTCCTCATCAAGCGTGCAGTCGACCGGCTCGCCGCCGAGCTGCCCCACCTCACGCGCTATGCGACGCTCTCGCCGATGCCGGGCTTGCGTGCCTGGCTGGAGGCGCGCGTCGCCGCGGAA
>CAYMNX010000682.1:0-3468 GCA_964391905.1 uncultured Rhizobiaceae bacterium | reverse complement strand
GCTGCGCGCGATCAAGCGCTGCGGCGGCGTGGCGGTCGTTCAGGATCCGGGCGACGCGGAAGTTCCCGACATGCCGCGCAGCGCCTTGAAGCATGCCGAGGTCGATCATTGCGTGCCGGCTTCGGCGATGGCCGCCCTTTTCGAGGATTTGATCAAGGAGCGTGCGCCTCCGACGCCGGTCATACCGCTTCATATCAGACTGGAGAATGCGATCGCGGCGCAGGAGCCGATGAGCATGAACGAAACGGATCAGCTGGGCGAACGATCGCCTTTCACTTGTCCGGAATGTCATGGGACCCTCTGGGAGATTGCCGATGGCAGCCTGCTGCGCTATCGCTGCCAGATCGGACATGCGTTCACCGCCGAAGCCATGGCCGCCAAACAGGCGAAGGAGGTTGAAGACCTGCTCGCCGAACTCTTGCGCTCGAACGAGCAACGCGCGACGTTGGTGCGCCGCATGGCGGAAAAGGAGCGGCAGTATCAACGCGGCAGCTTGGCAGCCCAACTCGAGGCGCGGGCCGAGGAATATGAAGAGGCCGCCGGCATCGTGCGCCGCATGCTGCGTGGCAGCAACGGCGGGCGTGATGCGCTCTTGCCCGGCGTAGAAGACGCGGCCGATAGCGGCGTCTAATCCTCGGCCGCCCGGTCGCGCACATTTTGGGGCAGCGGAATCTCCATCGTGCAGGTCAAACCGACACGCTTCGATTCGAGCTTGGCCTTGCCGCCCACCTCTCGCCGCAAGTGATGCTGGATGGTTGCGATGTCAAGGCTCGCGCTTTGCCGACGCTGCGGCGACCGACCGTTCTGTTCGGTCCAGCGCAAAATCAATTGCGGCTTCCGACCGACATTTTTCACCGACCATTGGAGCTTGACCTTTCCGCCGGCGCTCGATAGCGCGCCCAGGGCGTGGTTCGCAAGCTCGTGGATCGCCATGCCGAGCGCGACGGCCGCGCGCGGCGTCAACGAAACCTCGGCGCCCTCGATAGCAATGCCGTTGCGGCGATTGCGCAATGAGGCGGCCAGCTCGGCGGCGACCAGATCGCGCAGCGACGCATTGCTCCAGTTTCGCCGCGACACGAAATCGTGGAGACGCATCATGGCATCGAGGCGGTCGCGCACCGTCGCGGCGAGGTCGTCGGACTTGGCGCCTCGTCTGATCGCATCGTCCACGATCGACATGGTGCGGCTCAACGTGTCCTTGACGCGCTGATCGAGCTCCTTGGCAAAGCGCTTCTCGTGCTCTTCGGCGCGGATGAAGTTGGTGATCTCGATGAAGGTTATGAGGGCGCCGTTCACTTTCTTGTCCGGCGTGCGATAGGGAAGAATGCGCATGAGGTAATGGATCCGGCCGTCCTCCGCCGTGACGCGGCGCTTGACTTCCTGGCCGCGCTCGACCGCGGTGCGAATATCGCGCTGCAGGCCGGGATGGTCGAGGCTGCTGACGATATCCGCGAGGGGACGGCCGCGATCGCTGGAGATCAGATTGAAGATGCGCTCGATCGCCGGCGTGAAATTGCGAATGAGGAGATCCTGATCGAGGATGATGGTCGCGATTTGCGTGCTCTCGAAGAGGTTCTTCAAGTCGGCGTTGGCGCGGTCGAGCTCCTCGATCTTGCCGCTGAGCTCGGCATTGACGGTTTGCAGCTCCTCGTTGATCGACTGAATCTCTTCCTTCGAGGTCTCGAGCTCCTCATTCGCCGATTGCAGCTCCTCGTTGACCGATAGCAACTCTTCATTCGAGGACTTCAGCTCCTCGCTCGACGTATCGAATTCCTCGATCGTCGTCTGCAGCCGCTCCTTCGTGGTTTGCAGCTCGCGCTCGAGCTGCTGGATCGTCGCTTCCGATTCGCTCGCCGGCGCGGGCACCTCCTTCGTCGGCTCGTGCGAGCTGATCGGACCAATATCGCTGAACACGACGAGATAGAGGGTCTCGTTGCCTTCGACGAAGGGCTGGACGGTTAGGGTGATCGCCTGCGAGCCGCCATTCACCTGGACGAGGACGTTATCCCGCCGCACCGTCCGGCTCGTCTCCCGCGCCTCGTGCAAGGCAGTGCGCAGCTCGAGGCGCAAGCCTTTGCGCGCCATGGCGGCAAGGTCGCGGATCGGCGGCCCTTCCGCCGGCTCGAGATAACGGCCGGTGCGCCCGGAGTAATAAACGACCTCGCCTTCCTTGTTCGCGACGACATAGGCCGGACCGAACTGCTCCTGCACTTGGGCGGCGATCTGCCGCAGCACGATCGGCAGGGACGAACCTTGCTCGCTCGACGGCGCCATGGACAGCAAGGAGCTGCGATCCGGGCGCAAGCCCCCGGACCGCAGCATCAGCGGAAACTGCATATCCGAGCGCGCGACGAGGTTCTGCCGCTCGAAGATGCGCCAGCGCTTGTCGAGCGGGGCGAACAAATCGCCGTGCCGCGAGACGTTCTCCGACGTGCCGAGGAAAAGGAGGCCGCCCGGCCGCAGCGCGTAATGGAAGAAGGGAATGACCTGAACCTGGAGATCGGGGTTCAGATAGATGAGCATGTTGCGGCACGAGATGAGATCGAGGCGCGAGAAAGGCGGATCGCGGATAAGGCTGTGCGCCGAGAAGACGCAGAGGTCGCGAATTTCCTTGGTGACGCAGTAAAAGCCGCTCTCGCGCGTGAAGAAGCGCTTGAGCCGCGCCGGCGACACGTCCTTCAGCAGGCTTTCGGGATAGCGGGCGCTGCGGGCCGTGGCGAGCGCCTGCTCGTCGATATCGGTCGCGAAGATCTGGATCTTCGGCGCGACCTGCAGCGTGTCGGCATGCTCGCGCAACAGCATCGCGATCGAATAGGCCTCTTCGCCGGTCGCGCAGCCGATGACCCAGACGCGGATGACATGGTCGGCGCCCTTGCCTTCGAAAAGCCGCGGTATGAATTTCTCGAGGGCGGCGAAGGCGTCGCGATCGCGGAAGAAATTGGTGACGCCGATGAGCAGGTCGCGAAACAGCAGGAAGGCTTCGCCGCTGTCCTGCCGCAGCCGCTCGGCATAATCCTCGAGCGTCTCCAATTGCAGGACCTGCATGCGGCGCTGCACGCGACGCAAAAACGTTCGCTCCTTGTACCGGCTGAAATCATGCCCAACCCGCGCCCGCACCAAGGCATAGATTAGGCGCAGCGCATTGGCGCGGCGCTCGCTCGCTTCGACGACGTGATCGCGCCGGGGGAGGCGCCTTACATAATCGGTGAGGCGCTCCGGCATATGCTCGACCGCAATGACGAGGTCGACCAAGCCCGTCGCTGCGGCGCTGCCGGGCATTTCCTTGAAGCGCGCCTCGGTGCCATCGCTGCCCTGGGCCAAAGTCAGGCCGCCATGCTCCTTCACCGCCTTGAGACCGATCGACCCATCACTGCCGGCGCCGCTCAAGATGATGCAAATGGCATTCTCGCCTTGATCCTCGGCGAGAGAGGTAAAGAAGGCGTCGATGGCCATGCGATCGGCGCCGTT
>CAYMNX010000681.1:0-2801 GCA_964391905.1 uncultured Rhizobiaceae bacterium | reverse complement strand
CCGAGGAGACGGCCGCGCGCGGCCTCTCGCGCCATGTTCAGATTACCGCCTACGATCCCGAAACCTTCGAGTTGCGCGCCGGCTTCTATGATCATGCGCTGGCGCGCGAGGCGACCTATCACGTCGCCCAGAAGGAGCGCTTCCTGCGCGTCCTCAACCAGGCGATGAAGCCGCTCGGGCAGCTCATTCTCACCGACTTCGTGCGCGACCGCACCGTCGGCGACGCGCCGGAGCTGGCGGCATGGGAAGCGGTCCAGCCCTTCAAGCCGCAGCTTTGGACCGCCGCGCAATATACCGATTGCTTCAAGAGCCTCGGCTTCGATCTGCGCATCGCCAACGACATCACCGCCGAATACCGCCGCCTTGTCGTGCTCGCCTGGAAGGCCTTCGTCGAGGAGGGCGAGCTGCGCCAGCTGCGCTCGAAGCAAGCGCTTCCCGTCATCGACGAGGTCGAGCGCAGCATCAAGACAATCGCCGCTCTCGAGAGCGGCGCGCTCAAATTCCATTATTTCGTCGCGCTGGGCGGGCGCCGGCGCGCCGCGATCAGTTGACAGCGCCGGGCTCCACCCCTATTTTCCGCGCTCGCTTTCCAGGACCGAATCCATGAAGATCGCCAACTCCTTGAAGTCGCTCAAGAAGCGCGACAAAAATTGCCGGATCGTGCGGCGCAAGGGCCGGGTTTACGTCATCAACAAGGCCAATCCGCGGTTCAAGGCGCGCCAGGGCTGACCGTCCGAGCTGTCGCGCCGCCGCGCCTTGAAAGCGTGGAGGTGAACGATGCGCATGCCGGCGCCCGACCCCTCGATCATCGCCCGCCGCGAGGAGATCGCGGCGGCGCTTCGCCGTTTTGTCGCTGCCGAGGCGGTGATCCTCCCCGAAGACGAGCGCCGCGCTTATGAAAGCGACGGCTTGACCGCTTATCGCGAGCTGCCGCTCCTGGTGGTGCTGCCGTCGACGACGGCAGAAGTCGCCAGCGTCCTGCGCTATTGCCAGGAGAACGGGGTCAAGGTCGTGCCGCGCGGGGCCGGCACCTCGCTCTCCGGCGGCGCGCTCCCTTTGGCGGACGGGATTATTCTCGGCATGGGGAAGTTCAACCGCGTGCTCGAGATCGATTACGACAATCGCTGCGCCGTCGTTCAGCCTGGCGTCACCAATCTCGGCATCAGCCAGGCGGTGGCGGCGAAGGGCTTCTACTACGCGCCCGATCCGTCGAGTCAGATCGCCTGCACCATCGGCGGCAATGTCGCCGAGAATTCGGGCGGCGTGCATTGCCTCAAATATGGCCTCACCACCAACAATGTGCTCGGCATCGAAATGGTGCTGATGAGCGGCGAGGTGCTGCGCCTCGGTGGCAAGCATCTCGACGCCGAGGCCTATGATCTCTTGGGGCTGATGATCGGCTCGGAAGGGCTTTTGGGCGTCGTCACCGAAGTGACCGTCCGCATCCTGCCGAAGCCCACCACCGCGCGTGCCGTGCTGATCGGCTTTCCCTCGAATGAGAGCGCCGGCGCCTGCGTCGCCGCGATCATCGGCGCCGGCATCATTCCGGGCGGGATGGAGATGATGGACAAGCCGGCAATCCATGCGGTCGAGGCCTTCGTCCATGCCGGCTATCCGCTCGATGTCGAAGCCTTGCTGATCGTCGAGCTCGACGGCCCGCCGGCCGAGGTCGATCATCTCATCGGCCGTGTCGAGGCGATCGCGCGCGCGAACAGCGCCGTGTCGGTGCGCGCCTCGACCAGCGAGGCGGAACGGCTCATCTTCTGGGCGGGGCGCAAGGCCGCGTTCCCGGCGGTGGGGCGGATCTCGCCCGATTACTACTGCGTCGATCCGACGATCCCGAGGAAGCGCCTTCCCGATGTGCTGACGCGGATGAGCGAGCTCGCGACCCGGCATGGCTTGCGCGTCGCCAATGTCTTCCACGCGGGCGACGGCAATCTCCACCCGCTCATCCTCTACGACGCGAACAAGCCCGGCGAGCTCGAGGCCGCCGAAGCGTGCGGCGCCGATATCCACAAATATTGCGTCGAGGTCGGCGGCGTTTTGACCGGCGAGCATGGCGTCGGCGTCGAGAAGCGCGATCTCATGGGCACCATGTTCAACGAGGGCGATCTCAACCAGCAGCTGCGCGTCAAATGCGCCTTCGATCCCGATGGCCTGCTCAATCCCGGCAAGCAATTCCCCGAGCTGCATCGCTGCGCCGAGCTCGGCCATCTGCATGTCCATCGCGGCGCGGTGCCGTTCCCGGAGATCGAGCGGCTGTAGCGACCGATTGCAGATGTCGCGACACGCCCCCACCGACCTTTTGATGAGATCCCCCTCTCCCCACCGGGAAGAGGGACGGGGTGAGGGGGCATGCATGGCGCGATTTCTCCCCCTCACCCGGCGCTATCGCGCCGACCACTCCCCCCGGGGGAGAGGCGAAGAAGCAGCCACCATTTCAACGCGCCCATGACCCGCTTCCAGCCGAAGAACGAAAGCGAGCTTGTCGCTATCATTCAGCACGCGATCGCCGAAGAAGAGCCGCTCGAGATCATCGGCGGCGGCAGCAAGAAGGCGCTCGGGCGGCCACCGCAGGCGCCGCATACGCTCGAGCTCGGCGCCTTCTCGGGCGTCACGCTCTATGATCCGGCGGAGCTGGTGTTGACGGCGGGCGCCGCGACACCGCTCGCCGAGATCGACGCGACGCTCGCCACGGCCAATCAGATGCTCGCCTTCGAGCCCGGCGATTGGAGCGCGCTCTTGGGCGCGGCGGGCGCGCGGCCGACGCTCGGCGGCGTGCTCGCTTGCAACATCTCGGG
>CAYMNX010000680.1:0-5890 GCA_964391905.1 uncultured Rhizobiaceae bacterium | reverse complement strand
GACTGGAACACCATGCCGATATTGCGATTATGCGGCGGAACCCAGATGCCGCGCGCCGCCGAGAAGACGGTCTCGCCGCCGATCACGATCTCGCCGTCATCGGGGCGCTCGAGCCCCGCGACACAGCGCAGGATCGTCGTCTTGCCGCAGCCCGACGGCCCGAGGAGCGTGTAGAACTGACCCTGCTCGATCGTGAGCGAGACGCCCTTCACGGCCTGATGGGTGCCATGGGCGCTGCGATAGGTCATCGAGAGATTGCGGATGCCGATCATGGTCCTTCCATTTCAACGCGGGGCGATCATACCGGCACGGCGCGCGACGAGCCAGTAGATGAGGAGAAAGGGCTGCATCAGCGCAGCGTGACGAGCGCGGCGGCCGAGGCCGAACCAGAGGCCGAGGCCCGGTGAATTTATATCTATCGCGACGCTACCACACCGCTCGAAATCCGGAAAAGGGAAGCGGCACAGAAAAAGCCCCGTTGCTATGTCGGGGCTTCGATCGTTAACGCATCGCGGCAAGGCTCACCAGAGCCCCTCGTTTGCGTAGGCCGGCTTCAAAGCGTGATGTGCAGTACCGCGCTCTTGCTCCAGGCCCGGTGCATGCGCTCGGCATCTGATGCGGAGTGACCCTTCTTCGCGAGGAAAGCTTCGGCATCGAGGATCGTCGGCGCAATAAAGGCAAAGAGGCATCTCCTCCTGATCATCGAGCCAAGCCTGATCGCGCGGCTCGGAACCCCACTTCGGCAAGTTCATCGGTGTGTTGACCACGTCGCCCTTTGTCCCCGGGGCGCTGTTGCCTCAATCGCCGATGCGTCGGCGATGTCGAAGCATTTGCCGCAAAAGAAAAAGCCCCGGACCAAGCCGGGGCCAGTTTGAACAGGGAGGCTATACGTCTTTTGAGACGCAAAGGGTCCGTAAACCCCCTTTCCGGTTAGCCGAACCGGAAATCCGCAAAGCCGCGTCACCGCAGCCTTAGCATTGATAAAAAATGCGACCCAAGACCGCGTGGCGCCACCGGAAATTCCGATTGTCTCCGTTGCAAAATCTGCATCGCTTCAGCGAATCCGCCGCGAAATCCCATCGGATTCCGAGAGACGGCTGCGGCGCTTTTATGGCATCGTGCCGCCGCGCTGCCCGAATCCCATCATCGACAGGGAAGAGATGCCATGGCCCGACTGCCCGATCTCAAAGCCTCCGATCTCAATCCGGAGCAGCGCCGCGCGCTCGAGAAGCTCCGCACCGTCATCGCGCTCGATGGCCTCGGCGGTCCGTTCTCGGTATGGCTGCGCATGCCCGGGATAGGGCCGGCGCTGATCGATCTCTTCGTCGCGCAACGCAATCAGGGGAAGCTCGAAAAGCGCCTTTTCGAGCTCATGACGCTCGTCGTGATCCGTCGCTGGTCGGCGCAATTCGCCTGGTTCGCGCATGGACCGCGCGCGCAGCAGCTCGGCATCGCGCCCGAGATCGTCGAAGCCATTCGCACCCGCCGCGCACCCAGCTTCACCCGCGACGATGAAAGGCTCGTCTATGAGCTCACCACCGAGCTCATGGACAAGCAGGCTTTGAGCGAGGCGAGCTATGCGCGCGGAAAAGCAACTCTGGGCGAGGATGTGCTGATCGAGCTCGTGTTCTCGATCGGCTTCTACAACATGGTTGGGGTCACCCTCACGAGCTTCGACGTGCCGACGCCCGACGGCTCGAAGCCGTTGGGGTGACGCGCGTGACCATCAACGAACGAGACTAGGCGGCGGGAACGACACCGTTCTTGGTCTCGGCGACTTTACGCAGGAGGAAGTCGCGGAAGACGGCGATGCGCTTCGATGTGCGCAGCTCTTCGGGATAGACGAAGAAGGCTTCGCCTTCGCCGCCTAAGTGATCGGGCAGTACACGAACGAGGCTGCTGGTTTCATGCTCCATGAAATCGGGCAGCGAGGCGATGCCGAGCCCACCCTGGAGCGCTCGCAGGATCGCATAGAGATTGTTGATCGCAAGGATCGGCTGACGCTCATAGCCGGGCCGAGCCCCGGCCTCGAGCAGCCAATTGACGTTGCGCACTGGCGGGCGCGAATCCGAGCCGTAAACGATGATGCGATGCTTGTCGAGATCTTCGGGCCGCTGCGGCGTGCCGTATTTCTTCAGGTATTCGGCCGAGGCATAGGCGTGGTTGCGCACGGTCATCAAGTGACGCTGCACCAGGTCCGGTTGCCGCGGCGGCGTCATGCGAATCGCGACATCGGCCTCGCGCATCGAGAGATCGAGCTCGGTATCATCGACCACGATCGTCACCTGGATCTCGGGATAGAGATCGAGGAATTCGCGGATGCGTGGCGTGAGCCAAGCCGACCCGAAAGCGACCGTAGTCGTAACCTTGAGCGGGCCCTTCGGCCGATCCTTCGATTCCGACAGCATCGCCTCGGTCATGGCGAGCTTCGCGAAGACCTCGCGCGCGGTGCGATAGAGCAGATCGCCTTGCTCCGTCAGGATGAGGCCGCGGGCGTGGCGATGAAACAGCGGCACAGAAAGGCTTTCCTCGAGCGCGCTGATTTGGCGGCTGACCGCCGATTGGCTGAGATTGAGCGACTCGCCCGCATGGGTAAAGCTGCCGGCCTCCGCGACGGCGTGGAAGACCCGAAGCTTGTCCCAATCCATTGGCGAACTCACGGCGCTATTCCGCGGCGCTTCGCGCGCCGGCCTCCATCGCCGCGAGGAACTTCTCGGCCTCGAGCGCTGCCATGCAGCCCATGCCGGCCGCTGTCACCGCCTGACGGAATATCTTGTCGCGCACATCGCCGGCGGCAAAGACGCCCGGCACGTCGGTCGCCGTCGAATCGGGCTTCGTGATGATGTAGCCGCCCTCGTCCAGCGTCAGCTGGCCCTTGAAGAGCTCCGTCACCGGGTCGTGTCCGATGGCGACGAAGACGCCATCGCAGGAAAGCTCGCTGAGCTCGCCGGTCTTCGTATCCTTGAGGCGCAGGCCGGTGACATGCGGCGGCGTGCCGCCGCCCAGAATATCATCGACCACGCTGTTCCACATGATGTCGATCTTCGGATTGGCGAAAAGACGCGCTTGCAAGATTTGCTCGGCGCGCAGCTTGTCGCGGCGATGAATGAGCGTGACGCGATTCGCGTGATGGGTGAGGTAAAGCGCCTCCTCGACCGCGGTATTGCCGCCGCCGATCACCGCGACCTCGCGATTGCGGAAGAAGAAACCGTCGCAAGTGGCGCATGCCGACACGCCGGCGCCGCGAAACTTCTCCTCGCTTGGCAGGCCGAGCCAGCGCGCTTGCGCGCCGGTACAGATGATGATCGACTCGGCGACATAGGTGTCGCCCGAATCGCCGAGGCAGAGGAACGGGCGGCGCGACAGATCGCAGGAGACGATGATGTCGCCGATGATCTTGGTGCCGACATGTTCGGCCTGCTTTTGCATCTGCTCCATCAGCCAGGGGCCCTGGATTACATCGGCGAAGCCGGGATAGTTCTCGACATCGGTGGTGATGGTTAGCTGGCCGCCGGGCTGGAGCCCTTGCACCAGAATGGGGGCGAGATTGGCGCGCGCAGCATAAATCGCCGCCGTATAGCCAGCCGGGCCCGCGCCAATGATCAGTAGCCTGGTATGAAAACGCTCGCTCATCAGAATCCGAACATATGGTCGAGGCTAAAGCCACCCTCCCCGTCCAACACACCATGATAGCCGAAAAGGCGGCAGCTTAAATCCCGAATGACAATATAGGCATTTTCTCCGGCGCGGCGACGGGCGTCTGGTTCGAACATGCTGTGATAGGTCCAGAAATGCGACCCCGAGCACTGGATCGAGATCCGCTTACGCGCAATCTCGTCGCCCGCGGCATTGCAGAGAACAAGATCGGTGTTGCTGTGCTGATGCCAAGGTGTCGAGGCTGGGTAGATCAAATGACACATCGTGTCGTAAGGCTGGGACCCAAGCCTTAGGAAGAGCCGAGTCGAGAGGCCCGGTGGGCGTCCGGCGTAGGATTGGGGTTCGCCCTTGTAGGTCAACACCGTATTGAAGATATGGGCGCCGAAGCTCGTTTCGGCGGCATGGCCGCTCCGACGATCCTCGTAGCGGAAGAGCGCATGGAGCCAGCCATCGCCCGCGCCGCCCGCGCTGAAATCATAGACGAGTTCCATATGGCCGCCGTCCTTTTCAAGACCCGGAGGAAAGATCGCGTCGATATCGATCGCGACCGAGTCGCGCCGCCGTATCCGTCCGAAACGATGACGTGCCAATTCCTTGCCGACGCGGTCGTAAACGACCAATTCGATCGGAAGCTCTTCCTGTGAGCGTGTCATCGGCGTCGGCAGGACGATCGAGCGCCAGCGATCGCTGGGCAGGATGGGTGCGGGCAGCAGATAGCCCTTGCCGAGACGATTACTGAGCTCCGGCAGTTTCGGATCGGGCTTCAGATCGTCGCGCTCGACGTTGACATGGGCAATGCGGCGCCGGCCGCGCGCCGTCACCTCGTAGCGTGGCCGCACCATGTACTTGCCGGCGTTGAGCTCCAATTGCTGCGGCCAATGCGCCTGCGGCAAGAGCGTAGCGACGTCGAGCGCGTAAGTTGCGAAAGGCGCGATCGCGCGGTCGAGCGTCGCGATCTTGTCGTCGCCCATCAGGTTGAGGCCGATCGCGCCTGCCGGAATGGGACAAGGCTGGCTGTTCTGGATCCATAGCGTGACGGCCTCTCCGGTATCGGGAGCCGGCAGCCCGGCATAGTAATCGGCGGGCCAGGAATTGGCATCATGGGTGCAGGAGAAAGCGCGCTCTTGCGCGTTCCCGCCATAGACATCGAGCGCATATTTGACGACGTCGTGGCCGACCGCGCCAACGGCATGAAGAAAAAGCTGGCCGGTGAATTCGGGAAGGTCGAAGCGCTTACGGACGGCACGGCTGTCGATCACGATCGTGCCGGCCGAGGGGGCGACCACCTCTTCCCATTCGGCGATCGGCTCGCCGTTCTCGTCAAAGAGCAGAAGCCAGAGCTTCATATCGCGCGCGCCATAGCCTGCCCAGTAATTGGCGGTGACGAGTCGCGTCGAAATTCCCCGCGACTCGCGAAAGAAGACGAAATTGGTCGCGAAGTTGAGCGGATCGAGATAGCGACGTCCTGCCAGCACCAGCGACTCAGGTAGGCGCAATGCGTCGAGGCTCACGATCTCCGCACCCGGGGGTAATAAATGCCGAATGTGAGCAATCGCGCGCTCGGCTTCGAAAGCGATCACCAAGACGAAGCGAACGCCTGAGCCTCGGAGGTCAGTGACCGGCTGCGCCTTGCGTCCCAGGATGGAGCGGCCGATGGCGGTGATATCCTGGACAAAGCAGCCTGCGAGATCGAGTCGGCTGAAATCATAGATCTCGGCCAGAGCATCGGCCTGGCCGTCGATATCGTAGATTGCAACCTTTTCCGTGCCGAGGCGGTGCAGCAATTGGGAGGCCGCACGTGCTGCCAGGGGATGGGTCACCGCCTTGAAAAAGGCATTGCCACCCCGGCTGTTATTGAAAGTCTCGATCCTGAGCATGGAATACCTACATGGCTTAGCAAGCCGGGGCCGCGCTGGCTACTGCGGTGTTGCCGCAGCCAGGGCTAGGGTTCCGGCCATTATCGAACTAGGATAGGGCCGTCGCCAAGAGAACCCGTGCCGCCGATGGCGGCGAAGGAGGGACCATGCCGACAGAGATGGCACAAATCTTCGACCTCTCGCACAAGGTCGCGCTCGTCACCGGTGCCGGCAGTGGGCTGGGCCGCGCCTTTAGCGAGGGATGGGCCGCGTCGGGCGCGCGTGTCATCTGCGTCGATCGCGACCGCGGTCGCGCTGATGAGACCGCCGCGCTCATCAACGCGAAACGGAACGACGCCGTCGCGCTCTGCACCGAC
>CAYMNX010000679.1:0-2269 GCA_964391905.1 uncultured Rhizobiaceae bacterium | reverse complement strand
GTGACGCCACGGCCGGGGGTCGGTAGGCGCCGTGCATAGCGCAGGGCGCCGAAACGCTGCGCTGCCCGATGGTGGCGATCTTCGACGCCGCGGACCCCGCCCCGGTCGAGGCTTGGCTGCGCCGCGCGGCGGCCGGTGAATTCGACGACCTCATCCTGCTCACCGGCGAAGGCCTGCGCCGGCTCCTGTCCCTGACCCGCCGGGCCGGGATCGAGAGTGAATTCGTCGCCGCGCTGAAGCGTCTGCGCACGATCACGCGCGGGCCGAAGCCGGCGCGGGTCCTGCGCGAGCTCGGCCTCGCGCCCGGCCTCGCGGCGGAGGAGCCGACGACCGCCGGCGTCATTGCTACGCTCAAGCGCGAGACGCTCACCGGCCGCAAGGTGGGCGTGCAGCTTTATCCCGGCAATCCCAATGACGCGCTGATCGATTTCCTGCGCGACGCCGGCGCCGCGCCGGACCCGGTAACGCCTTACCGTTACGCATCCGATGCCGAGACGACGCAAGTCGAAGCGGCCATCCGCGCCATGGTCGATGGCGCGGTCGATGCCATCGCTTTCACGAGCTCGCCGCAAGTGGAGCGGCTGAAAGACGTCGCGCGGGAGCGCGGCCTTGAGAAGGAACTCGTCATCGGCTTGGGGCGGACGCGGATCGCGGCGGTGGGGCCTGTCGTTGCCGCGGCGATCGCGACACTCGGCGCCGAGGTCGCGGTGATGCCGTCATCGCATTTTCATTTGAAGCCGCTGGTGTCGGCGCTGGTCGAAAGCTTGCGCGCCGATCGGCCTACAGCTACGTAGGTTCTTGCAGCTTTTTGCAGCTAAAATTTCCCGATCGAATGGCCCTAGTTTCGTCATAAAGGTGCAGTAGCGTTGCGTTAGTCTGATGGGACGTTAAGGTCGAAGAAGACCAAGGAATCTCTCTCTTTATAAAAGATTTATCAGATAGCTTGAAAGCTGCTTTGCGGAAGAGGAGGCTTATGCATGGCGACCACGAAATCGCGAAAGCTCGAAACGTCAAACGATATGGGTGAGAATACCCAAGAGGAGAACAACGCAAGCGCATCGAAAATCGAGACTCAGCCCAACCAATTCCTTTTTTTCGACAGTTCGATCGCGCGCATGATGGGGTGGCCGGTTGAAGTTTGGCTGCGCACTCAGACGAACATGTTGAAAGCCGTACAACCGGTCGCGACCGGCTGGATCGAGCGCCGGCGCGAGGCTGCGACGGCAGCGCTCGACACTTTCGAAAAGCTCGCGCAGTGCAATGATCTGCAGGAAGCGGCCGCGATCCAGCGCGACTGGTTCGAAGGCCAGATGCGGCGGCTCGATACGGATTTGCACGCTCTTGCCGATCATGCGGTGGCCATTTCGCAGGAGGCCATGTCGGCAACGCGGTTTGCCGCGCATACGTCATCGGAAATGGCGGGTCGCGCGATGCAAACGGCAAGACAAAACGCGACGCGAGGTCAAGAGATGGTTCACCAAGCCACGGACCAAGCCGCTTGACCACGATCTCGCATTGCGACGAATTTTTCCTTCACGCGAACCCCGCCAGAGCATGTCTGTGGCGGGGTTCTTTTGGGTGGCTTGAAGCTCACCGCCCGGTCACGCGACCGGGCATCGCGTCTGGTGCTGTCTAGCACTGAGTCGGTGGAGTCATGCTTGTTGGGCACCCTCCAGCTTAGTTGCACCAATGAAAAACTTAGACCTCTCGGCAATGGTTTCAACATGGATTGTTGAAATGAAATTGCGTTTTTGTAACAAGCTGCGGACGGCGTATCGCGCACGCCGCGGCTGTTAGGATTGCGCGATCCGAAGGATCGCTTTGCCATCGACACGGCGGTCGCGCAGTTCCTGGGCGGCACGCGCGAAATCGTGCCAATCATATTCGACGATTTGCGGCTTCAGCGCGCCGTCCGCGACAAGGCCGAGCAACAGCGCGAGATCGGGCGCGAAGGCTTCCTCCGGCCCCGATACGTAGGAGTGGAAGCTCTGCAGGCGCGAATTGCTGGCCGCTCCGAAATCGCGAAAGCTCAGCGGCGTTTCCTCGCCCGAGGAATTGCCGAAGACGACGACGGTGCCGTTGGGCTCCAGGAGTCCGAGCGCCGCTTTGAGCGAAGCGCCGCCGACGGATTCGAGGATGAGCCAAAATTTTCCCTCAGCCTTGGCGGTGTCCTCGACGACGTTGCGCGCGCCAAGCGCCGAGAGCGTCTTGCCGCGCTCGGTGCTCCGTGACACGGCCATCACCACGGCACCGGAGTGCGCGGCCAATT
>CAYMNX010000678.1:0-12329 GCA_964391905.1 uncultured Rhizobiaceae bacterium | reverse complement strand
CACCGTCGCCGCCTGCTGGATCGTGCCGAGCAGGATCGCGCCGATCAGCGGGCCGACCCAGTTGGTGGTGCCGCCGATCAAGGGCATGGCGATCGCATTCACCGCATAGGAGAGATTGAATCCCGAGGCGGGATCGAGATAGGTGACGTAATAGGGCAAGGGCGCGCCCGCCATGCCCATCAGCGCGCCCGAGAGCACAGTCGAGACGAGCTTCAGCTTCAGCGTCGGAACGCCGGCGGCCTCGGCCGCCTGCTCGTCGTCCCGGACGGCGGCGAGGCCGTAGCCGAGCGTCGAGCGCGCGATCGTGCGCGCGATCGCGACCGAAATCCCCGCCAGCGCCAGCATGACGAGGAAGAGATAATGGATATAGGTGCCGAGCAGCGGGACGCTCGCCGGCCGGATGATATAGACGCCGCGCGAGCCGCCGACGAAATCCCAATTGGTGATGAAGGTCTGCACCACGATCGCGAGCGCCAGCGTGCCGATCGCGAAGAACACGCCGCGCAGGCGCAGGGTGAGCCCACCCATGGCGAGCCCGACCGCGCCCGCGAGCACGCCGCCGACCAGGATCAAGACCGGGATCGGCGGGCCCCAGAGCTTGTGCAGCACGACCGAGGAATAGGCGCCGATCGCGAAGAAACCCGAGGTACCGAAATTGATGTAGCCGGTATAGCCGCCGAGGATGTTCCAGGCCTCGGCGAGCACGATGTATTGCAGCACGACATAGCCGGCGAAGAAGAAATAGTCGTTGCTGACGAGGCGCGAGGCCGCGAAGACGACGACGATGCAAAGCGCGGTCGCGAGCCAGAAATGCGAATGCTTCACGCGCGGCGCCCCAGAATGCCCGTGGGACGGAAGGCGAGCGTCAGCAGCAACAGGCCGAAAGCGACCGCCGGCGACCAGGAGGGGCCGTAGAACGTGGCGGTAAGGCTTTCGGCGACACCGAGCAGCATCGCCGCCAGCACCATGCCGGGGAAGCTGCCCATGCCGCCGAGGACGACGATGGCGAAGACCCGGCCGATATAGTCGCGACCGATCGAAGGCTCGACCGGCTGAATGATGATGAGGAAGGCGCCCGCCAGCGCCGCCGTCGCGATCGAGATGCCGAACGCGATGAGCTTCACGCGATACGGCCGTACCGACATGAGCCGCAGCGCGAGCGCGTCTTGCGAGACCGCGAGGATGGCGCGGCCGATGTAAGTCTTCGAGAGGAAGAGCTGCAGCCCACCGACCATCGCGAGCGAGATGACGAAAGGGACGAGCGTGCGCAAGGCGAAATCGATCGAGCCGAGATGGAGGGTCGGCCCGATATAGGGCGCCTCGACGAAGCGGTAATCGACGCCGAAACCGATGATGAGCGCGACTTCGGTGATGAAGAGAAGGCCGAAGAAAAAGGCGAGGCCGCGCAGCCCCTCCTCGCCGCGGCGCTCGAAGGAGAAGTAATAGATCTGATAAATGACAGCGCCGAGCGCGAAGAACAGCGGCGTCATCAGCAGCGCAGCGAGAATCGGGTCGAGGCCCCAGCGCTGGTTGAGGATGTAGACGCAGAACGAGCCGAGGATGATGAAGGCGGGATGCGCAAGATTGCCGACATCCAGCATGCCGAAGGAGATCTCCATCCCGACCGTCACGGCCGCATAGAAGCCGCCGAGCAGGATTCCCGACGCAATCGCGTTGAGCAGCAGGTCCGAGAACATGACCCCGATCACCCTCCCCGCCGGCGCTCTGCGCGCCGTTCCCACCATCGGTTGACCCGAATTGGCGCCGCGAGCGAACGCCGGCGCCGGTTTGCGGCTCTACTGTGACCGAACTCGCCGCGTATTACCAGCGTGAGCGCAAGCCCGGCCGGCGCTCTTCCGATCGGCGGTCCGCTGCGCTACCGTCCGGTGCAATTGGTATTCGCCCCCGGGAGCGCCTTCATGCCGCAAGCCTTCGACCTGCAGTTCAGCCATGTCGGCATCTACGTCACCGATCTCGCGAAGATGGCCGATTTCTATCATCGCGTCCTCGGCTTTCCGATCACCGATCGCGGACCGCTGCACGGCGCCGAAATGGTCTTCTTCAGCCGCAATCCGCGAGAGCATCATCAGGTCGTGCTCGTCGCCGGCCGGCCGCCCGATCTGCCGGCCAAGGTCATCAATCAGCTTTCGTTTCGAGTCGGCTCCGTCGCCGAGGTGCAGCGCTTCTATCGCCGCATTCGCAATGCGGCCGAGGCGAGCGATATCCATCCGATCTGCCACGGCCATGCCTGGTCGGTCTATTTTCGCGACCCCGAAGGCAACCGTCTCGAGGTCTATACCGACACGCCGTGGTACGTGCATCAGCCGGTCCGCGAGGTGATGGATTTCGATTTGCCGGAAGACGAGATTCTGCGTCAGACCGAGGCCTTGTGCCGAACCCTGCCGGGTTTTCGGCCGGCCGAAGAATGGCGCCGCGAGACCGCGCGCGTCATCGAGAGCTACGCGCCGGCGTGAGGCGCCAGGGTTAACGGCGCGAAAGTCCAGTCATAAAGGTGAATGAACCTCTGGGAATGCGTTAACCAATTGATACGGTAAATCCATGATTTCTATAGTAAATTTCGCGATATCGCTTGAATCGTGATTGCTGAACCGTTAAATGTTGCAAGCGCACAAGCCGAGACGTCGACAAGGAGGCGCGGTGCGGATTTTCACGGTGACGTGTGACGGCCGCCCCGCGGCGATGGTCCGCGCCACGGACAAGACCGAGGCGATCGCGACCATCCTCGACCTCGCCCAAGCGCGCAATCTCCTTGGCGTGATGGCGGCACCGCGGCGCTTCGAGGCACGCCCGCCGACCGAGGTCGAGATGGCGGAATGGCACCGCCGCAACACCGATCCGTTCATCATCGATACGCCGATCGCGGCCTGAGACGAGCGACAAGGATGGCCGAGATGAGCCCTTGCGGTGACGGCGAAGTGTTGCGCATCGCGCAAGACCTCGCGGCCAAATACGGCACCGACACGGCGGCCTATGTGAAGGGCCGCGCCGACCGCGCGAGCGAGGTCGGCGACGACCTCGCCTACGGCATCTGGAAGCAGGTGCTCGCGGTCCTCAACGCGTTCGAGGCGCATCGCGTCGAATAAGCCCGCGCGGGCCGGCGTTGACGCTTTCCTGGGCCCGTAATAGCGTCACCCGCGACACATATTGCGCGCGAGGTGCATCGCCGTGACCGGGCGCTACGAGACGATCCTCACCGATACGCCGCTTCCGGGCGTTCTGCGCGTCACCTTGAATCGGCCGGAGGTGGCGAACGCGTTCAATACCGCGATGATGCGCGAACTGTTGGATCTCTGGAGCGGGCTGGCGGTACGCGCCGAGGTGCCGCGCTGCATCCTTCTGACCGGCGCGGGCGAGCGTGCCTTCTGCGCCGGCGCCGACTTGAAGGAGCGCCACGGCATGAGCGAGGCGCAGTGGATGGCGCAGCATCAGATCATCGAGCGCCAATACGAGACGCTGGTCAATTGCCCGGTCCCGATCATCGCCGCCGTCAATGGTCATGCCTTCGCCGGCGGACTCGAAATGATGCTCGCTTGCGATTTCGCCTATGCCGTGAAGGGCGCGCGTTTCGCACTGACCGAGGTGACGCTCGGCATCATGCCGGGCGCCGGCGGCACGCAGACCTTGGCGCGCGCAGCGGGGGAGCGGCGGGCGAAGGAGATCATCTTGACCGGCCGGCCTTTTACCGCCACCGAAGCGCTTCAATGGGGCATCGTCAATGCGCTTCATGAGCCTGCGGCGCTGATCCCGGCCGCTCTCGACACAGCGGAAAAGATCGCCGCCAACGCGCCGCTCGCCGTGCGCGAGGCGAAGCGCTCGATCCATGGCGGACTGCAGATGACCCTCGATGCCGGCATGCGCTTCGAGATCGAGTGCTACAACCGCTTGATTCCGACCGAGGATCGCATCGAGGGCATCGCCGCCTTCAACGAGAAGCGCAAGCCGCAATTCAAGGGGCGCTGAGCGATGGCGCCGACCATCGCGCTCGGCGAGGACTATCCCGAAATCCGCGCGGGCCTGCGCAAGATTTGCGCCGATTTCCCGGGCGCCTATTGGCGCGATCTCGACGCGAGGCAGGATTATCCGGCAACGTTCGTGGCCGCGCTGACCGAGGCCGGCTATCTCGCTGCGCTCATCCCCGAGGAATATGGCGGCGCGGGGCTGCCGTTGCGCGCCGCGAGCATGATTCTCGAGGAGATTCACGCGGCAGGCTGCAACGCCGCCGCCTGCCACGCCCAGCTCTACATCATGGGCACGCTCTTGCGTCATGGCAGCGCCGAGCAAAAGCAGCGCTACCTGCCGCAGATCGCCGCGGGCGCGCTGCGGCTCCAGGCTTTCGGCGTGACCGAGCCGACGACCGGCACGGATACGACGCGGCTCAAGACCCGCGCCGAGCGCGACGGCGATGTCTATGTCGTGACCGGACAGAAGGTCTGGACCTCGCGCGCGCTCCATTCCGATCTCCTGTTGCTGCTCGCGCGCACCACGCCCGAAGCCGAGGTAAAGCGCCGCGGCGACGGCCTCTCCGTCTTCCTCATCGATATTCGCGCAAGCCTCGGCAAGGGGCTCACCATTCGCCCCCTGCCCGCCATGATCAATCACAACACGACCGAGCTGTTCTTCGACCAGCTGCGCGTGCCCGCGGAAAATTTGATCGGCGCGGCAGGCAAGGGCTTTCGCTACATCCTTGACGGCCTGAATGCCGAGCGCATTTTGATCGCCGCGGAAGCCTTGGGCGATGCGCGCTGGTTCCTTCGCACGGCCAGCGATTACGCCAGGACGCGGATCGTCTTCGACCGGCCGATCGGACAGAATCAGGGCGTGCAGTTTCCGCTGGCGCGCGCCTATGCCGAGACGGAAGCTGCCGAGCTCATGGTGCGAAAAGCCGCGGCGCTGTTCGATGCCGGCGAGCCCTGCGGCGCTGAAGCGAATATGGCGAAGCTTTTGGCGGCCGATGCGTCCTGGCATGCGGGCGAGGCCTGCCTCCAGACGCATGGCGGATTCGGTCTTGCGCGCGAATACGATGTCGAGCGCAAATGGCGCGAGACGCGGCTCTTCCAGATCGCGCCAATCTCGACCAACCTCATCCTCGCCTATCTCGGCGAGCATGTGCTGGGCCTGCCGCGCTCCTACTGAGGCTTGGCTCGGGGCACCTCCCCCCGTGCCGAATTTCGGCCATGATCTTTCCATGAAAGCCGCACAGCCTCTCTCTAGGCTGTCAGCCGAAACGCGAAAGGAGAATATTGATGCGCGCGCTTTTGGTGGGCCTTGCCCTGACCGCCCTCGCCTTGCCGGCCGCCGCGGCCGAACGCTTCGAATGCTCGCAGATCCCTCACGCCCAGAGCTTCATCAACGGTCTGAAGCCCGGGCCCAACACGCGCGCGGCGCAGCGGCATCTCGATGCCGCGAAGCGGGCGCGCTCTGACCAGCAATGCATCGCCGAGCTGAAGAAGGTCGACTATTACGCGCGCCGCTCGGCCGCCGCCGATCAACGCGCCGGCGCGACGCGAGGCGCTCCACATGTGCAATGTGCCGACGCGCTCCACCAAAACCGGCCGGGCGGCAGCGACTATAAGGGCCCGCCGGTTGCCGGCTGCCCCCGGCGCGCCTTTTAATAAAAAGCGGCGAGCGCAGACCCGCTAGCTCGCTTCGTTGCCGCGGCTGTGCGCGATAAGGTGCCCCGGGCCCATGCGCGGCGAGCCCTCCTGAAAGAAGACGTAGCGCGTAAAGCGCCGTTGCTTGAATGCGTCGCGATAGACGATCTCGCCATAGACATAGAAGGCGAGCGGCCGGTTGCTCAGCGTCGCGCCCACACCGTTGACGAGCTGCTTCGCAACGGTGCGATGCGCCTGCACGGCCGCACCCGGCCCCAAATGCGCCCAGGAAATCGGCTCGCCCTGCCAGGGCAGCGGTAGCCGCTCGGTGAGCGGATGGGCAAAGGAGCCGCAACGCCAGACATGCGTGACGTTATAAGCCGGGGTCTGCCCGGTATTCTTGATTTCGACGCGCACGACCGGCATGCCCAGCTCCAGATCGACGATCTCGGCGCGTGACACGAAGAGATAGGCGCGCAGCTGTTGCCGCGTCGTCCTGATCATGATCAGCAAGGCGACGAGCTGCATCAGCATGAGCGCGGCGACGGCGGCGGTGAGGCCGATCATCCAGAGCCGAGTCATCGCCCGGTCCTGCTGCTCCGACGCGGCCTTGGCCGCCTCGGCCGCACTAAGCGGCGCCGGAATGATCGTCACCGCGAGCGGCGATTGCGCGGTGCCGCGATCATCGGTCGCGGTCGGTTTCGGCGCGCTGTCGGCGGATTGCGCGCCCGTCGCTCCCATGGCGCCGCCGGTTTGCACTGTTAATGGCGGCGGCTCCGTCGCGGCGCGCGGCAGGGTGATGAGGCGGGCCGGCGGCGGGGGATGCGCGTCTTGCGCGAGCGCCGGCCAGGAAATGGCGAACAACAAACCCACCAGGATCGCGCGCTTGAGCATCGCTGTTCTCGTTGGAATGTTCTCGTTGGACCTTTGGGGATTGTGCCAGAAACGGCGCGCCGCGATAGGGGCGTTGCGGACTTCCCCACAGGCTTTCCCACAGGTTTTTTGGGCCCTACGATCTTTGGACGGGAGATCGACAGGCCTCAGCGCTCGCCGAAGGCCTTCTCGTACTGCTCCGGCGTAAAGCCGACGAGGCGCTTGCCGCCCCAATCGAGCACCGGCCGCTTGACCATCGAAGGCTGTGCCATCATCAGCGCGATCGCCTTCTTCGCGGTAATTCCGTCCTTGTCCTTGTCGGGCAGCGCGCGAAACGTCGTGCCGGCGCGGTTGAGAAGCGTCTCCCACCCGACCTCGCGCGCCCACCCTTCGAGCGTGCCGCGCTCGATCCCGACGGCCTTATAGTCATGGAAGTCGTAGGCAACGCCGTGGCGATCGAGCCATGCCCGCGCCTTCTTCATCGTGTCGCAATTCTTGATCCCGTAGATGGTGACGGCCTTCGCTTTGGCCATGTGCTTGCTCTCCCCTCGTTACTTTTGGCTCCGATATCGCTAGCCCCTGATGAACGCCAGGAGGTCGGCGTTGATGGTCGCGGCTTCGGTCGTCGGCATGCCGTGCGGGAAGCCGTTATAGGTCTTGAGCGTGCCGTTCTTTAAGAGCTTCGCCGAGAGCGGCGCCGAATCCGCATAAGGCACGATCTGATCGTCGTCGCCATGCATCACGAGGACCGGCACCGTGATCTTCTTCAGGTCTTCGGTAAAATCCGTCTGGGAGAAAGCGACGATGCCGTCGTAATGCGCCTTGGCACCGCCCATCATGCCCTGGCGCCACCAGTTCCAGATCACCGCCTCGGAGCGTTTTGCGCCGGGACGGTTGAAGCCATAGAAGGGCCCGGCTGGCAGATCGTAGTAGAATTGCGAGCGATTGGCGGCGAGTTGCGCCATGAGCCCGTCGAACACCTCCTTGGGCAGCCCGCCCGGATTGGCAGCCGTCTTCACCATCAGCGGCGGCACCGCCGAGAGGATCGCCGCTTTGGCGACGCGGCTCTCGCCATGGCGCGCGATGTAATGCACGACCTCGCCCCCGCCGGTCGAATGGCCGACATGCACGGCGTTCTTCAAGTCGAGATGCGCGGTCAGCGCCGCGAGATCGTCGGCATAGTGATCCATGTCGTGACCGTCGCCCGTCTGAGTCGAGCGGCCATGGCCGCGACGGTCATGGGCGATGACGCGGAAGCCGTGATTGAGGAAGAACAGCATCTGCGCATCCCAATCGTCGGCGGAGAGCGGCCAGCCATGGCTGAACACGATGGGCTGACCCGAGCCCCAATCCTTGTAGAAAATCTCGACGCCGTCCTTGGTTGTGATCGTGGGCATGTCCTTGGTCCTTTTGTTTGGGGCCGAATTCATCCGTCGCACTGCTGAGAAAGATGGGTGTCGATGGGCGGCGCTGCAATTTGATGAGATTGGACAAAAAGCGGTGGCATCGGAAAAGACCGGCGATGGCAGTCACGCCAGAGTCGACGCTTTGATGGCCCGAAGGAGACTGCCGTGGCAAGGTGCGCGCACATCGCTATCAATCTGGTCCAAACTGCCCGACAAATAGGCACGGCGAGCTTTTTTGCCGCTGCGCTTGCCGGATCGGCGCTCGCTCAGAATACGGCCGCGCCGCAAGAGACCCCGCTCAGCATGGTCAACGCCCTTCACGCCGCTTTCGGCGATCACCATGCGCGTGCCGTTCACACCAAGGGCATCGTGCTCGAGGGAAGCTTCAGGCCGGCGGTATCAGCCAAAACGCTGACGCGCGAACCGATCTTCGCCGGCGGGACCTTGCCGGTCATCGCGCGGTTCTCGGACTTCGCCGGCGTTCCCGATCTTCCCGATAATGACGACGGCGCCGCGCCCGCCGGCTTCGCCGTCAAGATCAAGGCGCCCGATGGCGACGATTTCGACATCGAGACCAATCAGCACCACAATTTCATCGTTGCGACCTTCGATGAGTTCGCGGTCTTCCTGCGCGCGGCCGGTGCGACCAAGCCCGACACCCCGCATCCGACGCCGGTCGAGCAATTTCTCGCCACGCACCCCAAGGCCAAGACCTTCCTCGAAACGCGGACCTATCCGATCTCCTATGCGCAGGCGACCTATTGGGGCATCAATTCGCTCAAATTCACCAACGCCAAGGGGCAATCCTTCTTCGTGCGCTATCGCTTCGTGCCGGCCGCCGGCGAGCACTACCTGACGCCGGACGAGCGCAAGGCGCAGAGCGCGAGCTATCTCCAAGACGAGATCGTGCAGCGCATCGCCAAGCAGCCGATCGTTTTCGACTTGTACGTGCAGATCGCCGCGAGCGGCGACAAGATCGAGGACCCGTCGATCGCTTGGCCCGAGAGCCGCAAGATGGTGAAGCTCGGCACTTTCACGCTGACGAAACTGCCGAGCGATCCCGAGGCGGTGCAGAAGACGCTTCTCTTTCTCCCGGGCCAGCCCCATCCCGGTGTCGAGCCCGCCGATCCGATGCTGGTGTTGCGCAACACCGCCTATCCGATCTCGCTCGGCGAACGGCAGTAGGGCATCGACGGCGCGTCCGAGCGCGTCGCGTCAGTAAGCTGGACTCTATTTGCTCAATCCGCTTATTCCGAGGATGCCGTCAGCTTTCCTTGCGTCCAATCGACAAGCGATTGCGCCGCTTGCTCGCCGAGCTGTTTCGTCAAGTCTTCAATGTCGATGAAGCTCGCGCCACCGATGCCGGCACCGCCCGAATAAGCCTTGCGCGCCTCGAAGCCGCCGAGCGCGGCGCCGTCGCTATTTTTCGCCGAAACCATTGCGGCGACACGCTCGCGGCCCGCTCCCATCCCGACGAAGAGGCGAAGGGCCATGTCTCCCTTATCCACGTCAGTGAGCGTCGCGGAGACGACAAGCGTATCCGCCGAGAGCTGTGTCGACGTCGCGGCCGCTCCATCGGTGACCGCAGCGAACGCCTTCAATTCGCGCAGTCGCGTGACGAATCCTTCACGAAAGAAGCTGATGACGTAGGCGTAGCTCGGATCCTTCGCATCGACCGTCCCGAGAACTACATTCTTATAAGCTTGCGACGACGGTGGCGGCGGATTTGTCGCCTGCGGCGTTACCGTGACGGTCGTGCAAGCGGTGCTCAAAACAAGAAGGGCCGCGGCGAATGCGCGGCCTTGCCAATGCTGAAAACCCATGTGAACCCCCCGACACCAAGGTGCTTTACAGATATAGAAATACCAGACTTGCCGTGGTCCGGCAATTTTCCGGGGGCGAGCCACAGTATTCGCTGGAACCGTCGACGCGCACATCACTTTGTTCAGATAGACACCGGCTTCCAGGTTGTTGCCATCGGGGTCGATGAGAAAGGCGCAATAGAACGGCTCGCGGCGTATGCCAGGCGCGCCGTTGCTTTCTGCCCGTGCCGAACCACGCCATCCGGTTCCTTCGCCTTGCGTGTGGTCTTCCAACAATCGGAGCCCCAGCGGTGCAAGCACGGGCCTCGTAGAACCGCCTGCTCTTTTCCAAATCGCTGACCACGATCCCGATATGGTCGAACATCGGCTCGATAAAATTCGCCGTGGGCTGTCGGCGCGGCGCACGGCGATCCGTCCTCTGGTCATCGAAACCACACGGGACACGGGAGACCAGCATGCGCCGAATTATCGTTGCCACCTTCATCAGCCTCGATGGCGTCATGCAGGCGCCCGGCGGCCCGCAGGAAGACCCTACCGGCGGCTTCACCTTGGGCGGCTGGACCGCGCCCCATTTCGACGAAGCACTCGGCGCCTCCCTCGGCGAAATCTTCGGCCGGCCCTTCGATCTGCTGCTGGGCCGCAAGACCTATGACATCTTCGCGGCGTACTGGCCCCATGTCACCGATCCGAACCATCCAATCGCCACCGTCTTCAACCGGGTGACGAAATATGTCGCGTCGCGCGCCAATCCGAAGCTGACCTGGCAGAATAGCCAGAGCCTGGGCGCGGACGTCGTCGCAGCGCTGAAGACGTTGAAGAGCGGAAACGGACCCGACTTGCTGGTCCAAGGCTCGAGCGACCTGCTACAGACATTATGGAAGCACGGCCTCGTCGATGAATTCAGCGTGCTGATCTTCCCGGTGGTGCTGGGCAAGGGCAAACGCCTCTTCGGCGACGGCGCCGCTCCGGTCGGGCTGAAGCTCGTCAAGTCGCAAGCCTTTCCAACCGGCGTGATCGTCGCGACCTACAAGCCCGACGGCGTGGTCAAGACCGGCGACTTGAGCCGACCGCAGCCGGGCTCAAGCGCGAACGCAACCTGACCTGAGCCGCCCGTCCGTCGCGCCCGCGGATGATCGCCCCGACCGAGCTCAGCTCGGCCGGGGCCTCTGTCGCCCGAGCAGCCTCAGCCACGGCGCCGCATGAAGGCGCTCATGAGCACATACATCGGCATCATGCCGCCAAGCGGCGATGTATCCTGCGCGGCCGAGCAGAGCATATCCGGTGGGCCGCCGAGAACGCGCGTCAGCAGCCCCATGATCGCAAAGGTCGGTGCGGCGGCAAGGCTGAGCCATTCGGCGGCGCCGATCACTGTCAGAGAGCTGCGAGTTCCCGCAGCGGCGGCGCCGGCCGCGCGGGAAGACAGAGAAATCTCAGCCATGGTCGTACTCGTCGTGGCTGCGCCACCAGACGCCCTTCGCCTCGTTGCGCCCCTTCGGCGCGCGGTCGAGCCAGGGATACGCGCCCCAGATCGCATCGACGCCGCGCGCGTAGCTGGAATAGGTGTGATAGAGGACGCCGTCCTCGAGCGCGAAGGCGCTCATGCCCGGCCGATCGCGCTGATACGTGGCCGTGTCGGTTCCGCACATGGCCGCGAACTGGGCTTCTGCCCCCGCGCCGCCCTCTTGACTCGGGCGCCACTCGAACGCCGCCTCGCGGCGGTAGTTGTAGTCAATGCCGCCGGCGCGCTGTTGCTCCGCGCTGAACCACACGTTGAAGTCGGCATTGAAGTCGCACGGGGCTGATGACGCCCAGGGAAAGGTCCAGCCCATGCGCCGCTTATAGGCCTGCAGCGTCGCGAGCGGCGCCCGCGAGACCGCCCAGAGCATCACGTCGTGATTCGCCAAGTGAACCGTGAGCCCATTGAAGCCGTCCGCGATCATCGAGCAGGAGGGACAGCCCGCCTTATAGTCGGGCCCGTACATGAAGTGGTAGACGAGAAGCTGCGAGCGGCCGCGGAAGAGATCCGACAGCGAGGCGCTGCCGTCATCGGTCTCGAAGCGGTAGGCCTTGTCGATCCGGACCCAGGGCAGCGCCTGGCGCTGCTGCGCCAATTCGTCGCTGCGCCGCGTGAGCTCCTTCTCCGCGTCGAGCAGCGCGAGCCGCGCTGCGAGCCATTGTTCTCTTGTGCCAGTCTTGTGCGTTGCCATCGCTTCTCTCTCCATTGGGTTTGGGTGACCGTAAGATAGATACGTACCCAGCCTCGAAGGGTGGGAGTGACAAGTGTGGCGGGATTCCGATGGACTCACTGATCACGGCCGCGGCGCGCGCGCTTGCCGCGGGTGATCCGCTCGGCGCGCTGAACCGGGTCGCCTTGCGCGAGGATGCGCCGGCGCTCGCGCTGCGTGGCATCGCAATGGCGCAGCTCGGCGATCTCGCCCGCGCGAAGGCGCTCCTGCGGCGCGCCGCGCGCGCCTTCGGTCCGAAAGAGGCCGTCGCCCGTGCACGCTGCGTCGTCGCCGAGGCCGATATCGCGCTCGCTGCGCGCGAGCTCGACTGGCCGGCGAAGGCGCTCGACGCGGCTCGGGCGACGCTCGAAGCGCATGGCGACCGCGTCA